>JAWXAV010000001.1:0-27429 GCA_034439695.1 Bythopirellula sp.
ATTGGCGTGACGGAGCAGACATACTACCGTTGGAAGAAAGAATATGGGGGTCTGCGCATCGATCAGGCGAAGCGGCTGAAGGAGCTTGAGAAAGAGAACTTTATCTTGTTAATTAGCCTCATCAAATCATTGATTGGATCTAAACCGGGAATTGGATTATGGTTAGCGCGCGCTCGTATGGCGAGGATTTCTTTCAGCTCGCCGAATGCGTCACTCAGAAATACCTGCAAATCTTCTGCTGCATAGAAAGGAATGTTGTGGCTGGCAAAGGCGATTTGATAGGGAATAATCTGGCCTCGCTTCCGTCCAATAATCGCGACCTTGCCTGCATTAACCTTCTTTAGCATCGCTTTCACTTCTTTGACCACATAGTCGATGCTTTTATTGATCGAAGCCATTTGCAATATGTCGATTTTCGCGTCTACGTGCGAGCTAGACCGAATTTCCTTGTCAACGCGTCGCTTGTTGTGTTTGATGAGCTTTTGCGATAGCTCAACGATATTGCGAGGTGAACGATAGTTACAACTTAGGACGTGTGTCTCATAACCCTTGTTAATTTGTTCCTCCGGATGGAGGATAAACTCAGGACTCGCACCGCGCCATTCATAGATGGCCTGGTCGTCGTCGCCTATGATCGTCTGTCTTGCCTCAGACGGAACTGGAGTATTCCTTCGCGGCCGTTAGTATAGCATCCGCAGGAGACCGGAACCCATCTCTCAACGAAATGAATTTGATGCTTATTTCAATATCATCAGCCCTTCGTCAGAGAGTTCTCGGCGAAACGCGATACGACGCTCCAAATTGATCCGCAGTACTGCAATCGTCGCTTTGCCGATGGGAGTTAACCCTTGCAGCTCTGCCTCGCGCCACTGAAAGTGCTCGCTCCATTGATGCTGTCGAGGGTGAAAGAGTTGGACGACGATTCCCGTGTCAGGATCGATACCAGCGATGTTTGGGCCCTTGTAGATGTTGCAGTCATAACACGACCAAGCAAGATTATCTGGTTCCGTAAGACCTCCATGTTTTTCGGCGATGATGTGATCTGTTTGGAAGGGAAGCTGATCATAAGCTTCGGGAACCAAACAGTATTCACATATTTTGTTGGCGCGCTCTCTCACTA
Source organism: Bythopirellula sp. (assembly GCA_034439695.1). Lineage (GTDB taxonomy): Bacteria > Planctomycetota > Planctomycetia > Pirellulales > Lacipirellulaceae > Bythopirellula. The sequence goes on from JAWXAV010000001.1 coordinate 1,121, forward strand.
AGCTACGAAGATTGCTATCCATTGGCCAGTGAACGTCGAGCCTTGGATTGCAGCAAGTTGATGAGATTGCCTACCCGAGAGTAATGTTCCAACTCCTCGATCTCTTGCTGATTGGCCTCACCACGGCGATTTTTCTCGGCCAATTCGTTCATATGCTCGATATCGCTTGGCGGAAAAGTCAACTCCAGTAAAGCTTTCGCTGCGGAAGCGGATAAATTGCCCGTCGTGGGAGCAATCACCCGGGTCAAAATAGCAGATTCGGCGTACATGACTTGTGTGTTTTCCATGACAAAATTATAGCACAAACAACTTCGCGGGACCAAATTCATCTAAATGCAGGTATCAAGTGCCGTCGTTTTTGGTGAAAGTAGTCAATATATTTCGCGGGTCGAAGGCATTGTCTATCTCAATTAATCAGCCCCAACACCGCACGAACATCTTCCGCGCTTTCAGGTCGCACGGCGCGCCCCACCTCCACGCCATCTTTCAGTGCGATCACGGTGGGCCACAGCTTCACGCGAAACGAGCGGCCCAAGGCACGGCCGGGGCCGTCTTCGACTTTGATATGCTCGACGGCGGGATAATCGGCGAGCGCCGCTGCAATGTGCGGAGCAGCGCCTTGGCAATAGCCGCACCAGTCGGTGCCGAATTCGAGCAGCACGGCACCCTCATGCGTATCGATCTCTTCTCGCGTGGGACCAGGAATCAAGTATTCGCTGCTCATTAGCAAATCCTCTACGTGCGTGCTGTTTGACGAGGGCGGCGATTGTTGCCGTTGCCGTTGTTCTGCGATTGGGGAGCCGCGCGTTCCATCAGGCGGTTGCCTTCGCCCAAAAGTTGGTCGATTCGCGCGTTGAGCTCGGGGTTCGGTTCAATCCCCGACGATCCACATTCGAGCCACACTTGGCCGCCGGCGGCGAGATCAAGCCGCAGCTTCAAGCGCTTTTTGCCCGGATAGCCCCGGACAATTTCTTGAAGTTGCACTAGGCCTTGCTCGCCATGCTGATCTTCACGCACGCGGATCACCATGCCACTCGAAAATTGCTTGGACAAATCATCGAGCGTGATCAGCTTGTCAACAAGGACATTGGTTTCCTCGCTGCCAGGACGGCGATCCACCTTGCCGATGATGGCCACGATCTTGTCCGGCTCGACCATGGGACTGAACTCGGCAAACTGCTCGGGCCACATAATACAGCGCACCATGCCGTCGAGGTCTTCCAAATCCCACATCGCGTACTTGGTATGCACGCTGCCGGGGCGAGGATTCTTGGTGTGTGAAAATTTGATTGCCGCCAGCATCCCCCCCAACACCACTTCGTCGCGGTGGTTCATCTTCGCCAGCGACGCGGAGCTTGTGCAATAAGTTCGCAGCGTTTGCTCGTGCTCCCCGAGCGGGTGGCTCGACAGGTAAAACCCGAGCACTTCCTTTTCACGGGCGAGTTGATCCTTTTCATCCCACGGCGGCATGTTGGGGAGATCGACCGGCGCGACAGCGACTTCTTCCTCCTCGTCGTCGCCGAACAAACCTTTCTGGCCACTGCGACGATCAGCCGCGGCGGCGGCACCCGATTGCAACGCTCGATCGAGCATCAACATCAGTTGCGCCCGATGACCGCCAAGCCCGTCGCACGCCCCGGCCTTGATGAGCGCTTCGATGGTCGCTCGATTGCATAGCTGGGGGTCGACACGCTCACAAAAATCAAACAGGTTCTTGAAGAGGCTGTTTTTCCTCCGCTCGGCGGCAATCGCTTCCGCGGCGCCGGTGCCACACGCTTTGATCGCACTCAGCCCGAACAGAATTTTGCCCTCGGCGACCGTAAAATCAGGATCGCAACTGTTCACACTCGGCGGTACGACTTCGATCCCCATCCGCTGGCAATCTTCCAGATGCTCGACGAGCGAATCCTTGCTCTTGAAATTGCGGCCCGGAATATCGCACGACAACAAAGCGGCCATAAACTCGACTGCATAATGAGCCTTGAGATACGCCGTCATGTACGCGATCAACGCATAAGCGGTCGAGTGGCTTTTATTAAATCCGTAGCCCGCGAATTTCTCGATCATGCCGAACAATTCGGCGGCCTTTTTCTTGTCGAGGCCCTGGTTGTGCGAGCCTTCGAGAAATTCCTCGCGATACTTGGCGATCATCGGCAGCTTTTTCTTGCTGATCGCCTTGATGCAGGTGTACGCATTGGAAAGTTGGATGCCCCCCAATCGGTTAAGAATCCGCATCACCTGCTCTTGATAGACCATCACGCCATGCGTTTCGGCGAGTATGTCTTTCATCACGGGATGCGGATACTCGGCGGCCTGGCGGCCATGCTTGACCGCGATGTAATCGTCGACCATGCCCCCTTCGAGCGGACCGGGGCGATAAAGGGCGTTCGTGGCAATGATGTCGTGAAAATGATCGGGCTTCATCCGCTGCAAAAGGTCGCGAATGCCGCCGCTTTCCAATTGGAAGATGCCCTTGGTTTCGCCACGGCAGAGCAGCGCAAACGTCGCCTTGTCGTCCATCGGAAACTTGTAGGGATCGATCCGCTGGCCTCGCGACTCTTCCACCAGTTCAATCGTGCGGGCGAGAATCGTCAAGTTGCGCAAACCGAGAAAATCCATTTTCAACAGGCCCGCGCGTTCAACATCTCCCATCGCCCACTGGGTGATGACTTCGCTCTTACCTTTCACATGCTGCAAGGGGACGTACTCTTCCACGGGCTTCTCGGCGATGACCACCGCGGCGGCATGAGTTCCCACATTGCGTGCGAGGCCCTCGATCTTCCGCGCGAGGTCGATCAACTGCCGAATTTCATGATCGTTTTCACAAGCCTTGCGAAGTTCGTCGCTCTGTTCCAAGGCCGATTCAATCGTGATCCCCAATTGGTCGGGGACCATGGCGACAACTTGATCGACGCGGAAGATCGGCATCCCCAGCGTGCGACCGACGTCACGGATGGCGGCCCGCGCGGCGAGCGTACCGAACGTGCCGATTTGCGCGACATTGGCCTCGCCGTATTTGTCTTTCACATACTGAATGACTTCGCTGCGGCGGTCCTTGCAGAAGTCGATGTCGATATCGGGGGCTTCCAGGCGATTCTCGTCGAGGAAACGCTCGAACAGCAAATCGTATTGCAGCGGACAGACGTGGCTCATCTTGAGCGCGTAGCACACGAGCGATCCCACGCCCGAACCGCGGGCCGTGCATGGAATGCCTTCTTGATGTGCGAACCGCACGAAGTCCCACACGATCAAAAAGTAGTCGCAGAAACCGAGCTTGATGATGACATTCAATTCGCGCTCGAGTCGGTCGTAAACTTCCTGCGACAGATCATCGCCGTTCCAGCGCTCGGCGGCACCGGCATAACGCTCCTTAAGCCCGGCGAGGCACAATTCGCGCAAGTATTCGTCCGACTTCTTTTCGTCGGGCAACTTAAAACTGGGGAAATGCCGTTTGCCGAGTTCCAGGTCGATATGCACCGAGTCGGCAATCTCCTGTGACCGCCACAAGGCTTCTTCGCTGCCGGGCAGGGCCGCGTACATTTGCTCGGGGCTGCGCAGGAAGAATTGGTCCCCCTCCATTTTCATGCGGTTCGTGTCGGTGCGAAACTTGCCCGTGTTGATGCAGAGCAAAACATCCTGCGCTTCGGCGTCTTCCTGATTTACATAATGGGCGTCGCTCGTGGCGACCACCGGAAGCCCCACGCGCTGCGCCACTTCCACGGCCGCCTCCATCGCCTGCCGCTGGATTTCGAGGCCATTATTTTGAATCTCGACAAAGTAGCGATTCCCAAACACCTGCTGAAACCATTGGGCGATTTCGATCCCCTGCGCGATCTGCTCCTCGGTGGCAGCGTTATTACCATTGAGGAGTGCCCGACTGAACTCGCCGGACACGCAGCCGCTCAGGCAGATAATCCCCTCGCTATGGTCGGCCAGCAGCTCCCGGTCAATCCGTGGCTTGTGATAAAACCCTTCCAGAAACGCGCGGCTCGCCATCTTGATGAGGTTCTGAAAACCGATGCGATTCTGCGCGAGCAACGTGAGATGGTAGGTCGCTTCCTTGCTGCTGTTGGCGCCCGACTTATCAAACCGACTCCCCGGGGCAACGTAGGCTTCGTAGCCGAGAACCGGGTTGATCTCGGCATCCTTACAAGCCTGATAAAACTGCAACGCGCCATACAGATTGCCATGGTCGGTGAGCGCGAGCGCATTCATCCCCAACTCTTTCGCGCGGTTGACCAACCCTTTGATCGGACTGGCCCCATCCAAAAGGCTGTAATGGCTATGGCAATGCAGATGAACAAATGGCCGAGACACGCGCGGGTTCCCTCCAGCAGGCTGAGCAAAAGAATCACAAACGGCTATTATAGCCGTTTGCTAGCACGCGATACAGGAGGGAGAAATTAGCGGAGATTTTAACGGCATCGTCGCCGTAATTTTGGCCGAAGGTCTTCTGCATCGTAGCCTAGGGCATCGCCCTAGGATTTGAAGCATAATTAGAACATTTGGCCAAAGGCCATATTCACCCTCGCCTTGCCATAAGGAAACAGATATGCCGCAATCTCTCACGAAACTCTATGCGCATTTAATCTTCAGTACGAAAAACCGAGTACCTGTTTTGGACATTGCGATTCGTCCACGAGTTCATGCTTATCTTGCCACACTTGTTCGAGAGATGGACTCACCTTGGGTCGTTGTTGGAGGAGTGGCGGACCATGTTCACATCCTATTCGACATGGGCAAAATGCGAGCCCCTGTGGAGTTTGTTGAAGTTGCCAAACGAGAATCATCGAAATTCATCAAAACGCTGGGCCCTCAATATCAAAACTTCTATTGGCAACGCGGCTACGGCATGTTTTCGGTAGGGCCAGCACATCGAGGTGAGGCCGAAACTTATCTTCTCAATCAAGAAGCGCATCACCAGAAGAAATCATTTCAGGAAGAATTCCGAGAGTTCCTTGCCCGATATGGCGTCGCATACGATGAGCAATACGTTTGGGATTGATGCAATGATGAGTTTGGCCTTCGGCCAAATCTGTTTCTTATTACAGATCCCTAGGGCGATGCCCTAGGCTACGATGATTATGGCCGTTGGCCAAAGAAAAGAACCACAGTTTGTGATACCTTCCGATTTCAATTTGAAAGCACTTCAACTTGGCCATTTGCCAAGTGATATTCTCTGACAATATCCACATTTTCACCACTCCCTCCGATTGCTCCGTCTTTGCCAAAACTTGTCAGAGTGAACTTGTCTCCCTCGTGAGAGTATTTTAGCGGATGGTCCCAGCCATCGGTCGTGCGATTCATGTAACCTCGCCTCATGGGCAAATCATCGAGCGACTTTGGAAGGCTTTGATTCTGCTGAAGATAATTTTCCATCCGAACCTCTGTCTCGGTCATCGCGGTATAAGTCATCTCTTTCGGAGAAATTCGAGTCGCCATCGAATAGGCAAGGACATTAATCACTACAAAAAGCACCGAAATGGCAATGACGAGAACGAGTCTATTACTAATCGCTTTTGGCACGACCACGTCTACTCCTCTCGCCCCGCGTCCCCAATCGCCTTGAGATACTCGGCGAGTTGCGATTGCAGATCGAGAAAGTCTTGCCACTGTTCGGCGGTGAGCGTGGCCTTGAGGTCTTTGTCGTCGATGGTGACCCCCCGCGCCATTTGCCGCGCGCGGAGGTGCAGATATTCGAGGAGCTCCGAAAGCTGCGCGGCTTGGCCCGCGGTCAGTGAGTTCGGCAGTTCCGGTGGCTCGGGGATGTGCAACGTGCTCTGTAACTCTTCCGACGAACCCAAACGAAGTTCAAAACTGAGCGACCCGGAGTTCTGTGGCGATGCCAACTCACTCGTGGCGAATTCTTCCTTGTTGCACAAGCCATCGTGGCGAAGCTCGTTGATGCGGCTGGCGATTTCTTCCCGTGTGCCAAAGAGCAGCACCGAGCGGCCCACGTTAATCACGTCGCCGTACCGCAAGATGCGCAGGTGCGTGTCTTCGCCGTTGACCCGCGTGCCGTTGGTGCTTTCCAGATCGGTAAGAACCAGCTTCTCTTGGTCGTATTGAATCTTGATGTGGAAGCGGCTGATCCGCTCGTCGTTGAGTTGGACCGAGTTGCCCTCTTCCCGGCCGATGGTGATGGGGGGGTCCAAGCTATCGAAGACTCGGCCACGGTCGGCACCGTCCAGAACTCGTAATGTCACGCTCACCGCTTACCGCCTGTCCTCTGCGAGGCATTGACTGCCCCGCCGCCGCTGAAGTGCCGCAATTAGCGGCGTTACCCCATCTTTCGCTTATAACACGCCAGATTTTGAGTAGCAAGTGAAATGCCAATCGCCGGGCCATCACGCCCTCCCATTTGTAAGTCTATGCCCTAAAATGCATGTTTACAAAAAATGCTACGGAAGAAGGCCGGTATGCGGATTGCTTATCTCGATTGTGCGAGCGGTATCAGCGGCGACATGATGCTCGGCTCATTGTTGGATTCCGGTGTCGATCTTGCGACAGTGCAGGCCGGTATTGATTCACTTGACTTGCCGAGTTGCCGACTGGCTGTGGCGGAAACCAAAAAATGCGGTTTTCGCGCGTTGCAACTCACGGTCGAACACGAGCCGGAACACAAGCATCGCCATCTGCACCACATCTACGCCATGATCGACGGCAGCACGCTGAGCGACAGGCAGAAAGCGCTTGCGAAAAAAATCTTCTTGAAACTTGCCGAGGCCGAGGCCAAGGTTCACGGCACGACGATCCAAAAGGTGCATTTCCACGAAGTGGGGGCCGTTGATTCGATTGCCGACATCGTGGGCTCGGCCATTGCCTGGGATTTACTCGGCGTGGAACGGATCGTCTGCTCGCCCATTCCCACGGGCACGGGGTTCGTGGAAATCGCCCATGGTCGGTGTGCGATTCCCGCGCCCGCAACCGGGGAACTCCTACGCGGCGTGCCGCTCGCCGCTTCAAGCGTTGATGGTGAACTAACCACGCCAACAGGTGCGGCGATTGTCGCGGCGCTCGTGGATGAATTTGGCCCCTTGCCGGCGATGAAGATTGAAACTATCGGCTACGGGGCGGGGCAGAAAGATTTTGACCATCCGAATCTGCTGCGGCTGTTGGTCGGCGAAACCGCAAGCGGGGGAAACAAGTTTTCTAGCGATTCGATCACGCTGTTGGAAACGAATCTCGACGACACGACTGGCGAAGCGATTGGCCATTGTGCGAACCTGCTGTGGCAAGCGGGGGCGCTCGACGTGGCGACGACCGCGCTTGCCATGAAAAAGAATCGCCCCGGGGTGCTGCTGCAAGTGCAATGCCAAGCGAGCGATGCAGAAAAACTTGCCGAATTGATTTTCCGTGAGACGATGGCGCTCGGCCTGCGACGTTCAACGCTGGAGCGTTGGATTTTGCCACGGCGGGCGGTGACGGTGAAAACTGAGTTTGGCGACATCGCGGGAATCGTCGCCAAGCTTCCTGACGGCGGTGAGCGGTTTTCACCCGAGTACGATTCGTGCGCTCAAGTAGCTGAAAAAAATCAGGTGGCCTTCACGATTGTGGAATCAGCCGCCCGGGCGGCGTTTGGAAAGTAATCTCATGGTGCTAATGTTGGCCAATCTCGGTGCCACCTTCATGCTGCTCGCTGGCTGCGGGCTGTTGGTGTACATGCTGATGCGCAAGGCCCATTTGCAGCAAGTTCGCGAGCGCGGGACCACAATTGTGACTGAAATGGAACGCTTACCACGCCCGCAGAAAACTTGGCAGACCACCGATCAAGGCGTCGAGATGGCCGACCTAGCGCGTGACATCAATGGGCAGCTAACCACCAAAATGATCGTGCTCGAACAACTCATCGCCGACAGTCAGCGGCAGATCGAGCGAATGGAAGAGTTGCTGGAACGGATCGAAGCGGCAAAACAAAATCGGTAAGCAACTTACCCTACCACCGCAATTTCGCTTTCGCTAGAAAACACCAGTGGCACCATTTCGATCCTCAACTGCTCGACGTGGAAAAATTGCAATTCCGCGCGCTTGCAGAGATGCTCAAAATCGGTCTCAAACAGAATCGGCTCCGTGGGTTGCAACACCCGCAGTGCTCTCCACAAAGCCAATTTGCCCATGATCCCCAGCGACAAGGTTTCGAGGGCCTCGAACGTGCCGAGTGAAGTGCCATCGTGGCCCAGCTTCCACAAACTTGCCTTTTGAGCGAGCCACGCCGCCCCTTCTTTCATATTGTTTTGCGGCTTGCCGATTTTGTCTGCTAACTGCTCCAAAATTTGGCGGTCTTGCTCAATCTCGTCTATCAGTTCCTCGGCCAGAGTGCAAAGTGCGGCGTTTTCGCGATCTTCACGCAATGACTCGAGAAGGTTCAACGCGAACCGCGAACCTGCCAAATGATCGTGGAGATAAATAAGTAACGAATTGCTCATAATACCGTTCGCTTGCGTGAGCCAAGAGTTATTTGGGCACCTTTCGCGACTTTGGTCCCACGTACATCTCGATCATGGCCACCAATTCATCCTGATCGGTGATCTGCCCGTAATTGGGAATTTGTAACATCCCCGCGATGGCACGGAGTTCATCGATAGACAATTCATCCAGATGCACGGGAATCACGACTTCCTCTTCCACGGCACTTTCAGCCTTCCACTCGACTGTGTCCGCGTTAGCAGCCTCGGCATCTTCGCGTGCCGCCTCGATCTCCACTTCGCGAAGGGCTTCCGCGGCATCGCAAATTTCTTCGCTCGTAATCGGTACCTCGTGGGACTGACCCTCGGGGCAGTTCGCACGGAGAGAACCCAGCGTTGGACTACCTGGCTTGGACATGTCGTTTCTCCTGGGATGGCGACGAGTTAAAGGGCTATTTTTCTCGAACAGATCTATTCACCGTGGGTTCGCGACTTAGCTCCTGCTTCAACAGCTTGAGATTCTTGCGATTCGCGCGCCACGCCATGTCGGCGAGATCACCAACGAACGGTACTATACCAACAATGAAATCGATGCCCACATTGCCCAGCATCCGCCAGAGCGTCCATTTCGACACGCCGAGTCGATTGGCCTCCCACATAAAGTAGACCGAAAGGGCCGTGGTAATGCCATCACCCGCCACGGGGATCAAACCAACAAGCGTGTCCCAGCCAAACCCAATCTTGGTGCCGGGGACTTTATACCGATCATCGAGAAAGGTAGTCAGCCATTCCAGGCGGCGGAGCACTTGGACGCGATCTAGCGGCTCTCGCTCCTCGGCAATAAAACCACCGAGCACAGGCCACGTGTCTTGTTGCGAGCCGCGTTGATTTGCAATCAACCAGTTCATTTTTGATCCTTGGGAACATTTTGGCAGTTGAAAACACCGACAAGAGTAACCGCAAATAGCGTTCCAGGGTTGGGAACCAGGCGAAAACGAGTTTAATCGCCGCGAAAAGAGAGAAGATTAGCTGGGGGTAGCCAAACTCATGGCGCAGCCGAAGGTCCGTTTGCAGGCTCATAAGGCTGGGGCGCTGGTTCCGCGAGCAAATCCTCGATCTGTCGCCGCGCGACGAGCTGGTTGCTGACACCCTCCCAGTCGAGCTCGCCGTACCACCAATGCCTCACGCGGCCTTGTTTGTCGATGATATAGACGCTTGGCCAGATGCCGTTGTACCAGGCTGTCCACATCTTTTTTTCTTTGTCGACCGCTACGGGAAACTTCAGTTGGTGCTGTTCCAGGGAAGCCCGCAGTAAATCGTTGTCGGCTTCACTTTGAGTTTCCGGCGTGTGGATGCCGATGAGTGCCACGTCCTGCCCTTGGAATGCGTCGTGCCATTCACGATACCACGGGTAATTGTTGATGCAATTGCTGCACCCGAAGGCAAAGAAATGCACAACCACGACCTTACCACGCAGCGCTTCCATCGTGAGCGGTTCGGAATTGACCCACTCTTCAATGCCGACGAATTCTGGTGCCCAGGCGGGGCTTTTGATGACTTTCGAGAAATCAAACTGTTCGCCCATCAGCTTGCCGTAGCTTTGTTGCTGCTTGGGATCGAGAATCGCCACAACTTTTTTGTGACGCTCGGCCTGCAATCCTTGTATCTCAGCTTGCAGTTTTTCCCCACCTGCCTGTTGGAGATCGTACAATTGATTACGAAAAGCCGTGGCGATTTCGCCCAACTTAGCTTGCTGCTCCTCGGTGAGTTTAATCGCCTCGCTAATGTCTTTCCGCAGCAGCGCATCGTAGCCCTGTGCTTGGAGCGTGAGGCCCTGGAGTCGCAATCGCTGTTGTTCAGTCAAAATCTCTTTCAGCGCGGCGCGAATTTCCTTGAGCGCGGGCTGAGCCGTCTCATCGGCACCCGAGGGACTCACGTCGCGGATGGCCAGCAACATGCGATTATGCTTTTGCAGTAGTTCATCGAGCGACTTGCGCTGCTCCAGAGTGCAAGCGATCGCCTCGCGCACCGACTCATCGCGGATGAGCAGGATCGTGGGATCGGTGAGCGGGGGTTGTTCGCCAAAAACCGTGGGAACTCCCACGGTGAGTGAACAGGCGGCGAACAATGCACGAAGGAGTTTCATGGTCGTGTCCCTGAAAATAGGCAAACCGGCGCTGCGAAATTCTTCGCGCGCCGGTTTGCATCCACAAATGGTTGCAGTGAGCAATTCTAGCAAAAACTTCGCCTCGTAAAGCCAACCCCCGCCAATCCGCCCAGCATCAGCAGCAGGGAACCCGGTTCCGGCACCGTCTCGAAGGAAACCCGCAAGACTGGAGTATTCGCGGACAAGAGCGAACTGTCGAAGATATATCCAGCCGCGGTCGTCAGTCCATTGAACGCCGAAAGATCGGCAAAGTTGAACGTGACGGGCAAATTCTCGTCTTCGCGTTGGGCGTTGACTCCACCCACCAAGAAAGCGGCGTTCGCTGGATTCTCGGTTTCAGAACCCGCATCCCAAATCCGGCTCGCGTCTTCGGTGATGCTGGTGAGTATCAAATCCCCATTGGTGTCAAAGACCTCGAAAGCCGTCGGATTGGCGTTACCCAGGAAGTGGTCGTTGCTGGGCACCACCATTGTTCCGAACGTGAAGAAACGGTTTGTCGGGTCAATGTCGAAAATCGCGGAACTGGTTTCGCCGGGAAGAATCGGAGGAATCGTCGGGCCCAGTATGCTACCCAGGTTAGCGTTTGGTTCAGCAGACTGAAACGCCGGGAACCAAGTGGACCCCGAGCCTCCCTCGGCAATCGTCACAATGGGTGCTTCGGCGATGCTTGGCTGTCCCAGCAGAAACGCGGGTTGGTTATTGTCAAAGGCGTCGAATAACCCCGTCCCGAACCCGAAGCGAAAAGGTGCGAGCGAGATGCTATTCGCGGGAGCAAGGTTCTCCACGGTCACGCGCAGCTTCACTGTTTGAGCGCTGGCTGTCGTGGTCAAGAATGGTAATGCTACTGTCGCAATTAAACTAAAAAATGTTCGCAATCGCATGATCTGTTCCTCTGAGGTGTGTGATGTTAGCCACTGCCGAACGACAGCGGCTGCTTCAGGGGATTAGACGCAGCAAGCGTTGATCCATTACAAGAATTTTTTGGTGATCAGTTCAAGAAAGCAGCTTTCACTCAGAAGTCGCCGCATCGGCCAGCAAGCGTTTGATCTTTTCGCGGCGCGTGGCGGAGAGTCGCGTTGTTTCCGCGAACAATTCCTGACGCAGTTGTGCAGGCATCAGCGCTGCCGCTTCATGGAGGATGGCAGCTTGCTTGGCAAAGCGCCGACAGGAGCGACAAAGAAACGTGTGAACTCTCAAAGCCCAGCGCTCCCGGCGCGAAAGCTCGCGATCCAGAGCCTCGGAAGCAAGTCGCGAGGCTTCGCGGCAAGTGATCCCCACTAGCGAAATGCCGGCGTGCTTGTTCATTAACGCATCCTTTTCAATGAGAGAACCATTTTGTGTCGAGGCATTGTCGGAGCAGGAGTCGCGCGCGATGCAGCCTCACGGCCAAGTTTTTGGGAGTGATGCCGATTTGACGGCTCACATCCTCCGCCGAAGCGTGGGCAACCTCACGCAACTGAAAAGCTTGGGCGAGATGCACCGGCAAGCCGCCGAAACAACCTTGAAACACCAGCCAAAACTCAGCATTCTCAGCCAGTTGTGCGGGAGTGGCACGCCAGCCCGCAAGGGCGGTCAACCACTTTCCTTTGGGATTGAACTGTTCTTGTTGGTCAATCAGCGAGCTATCGAGATATTCGGGCGACTTCCCAGCCGCTCGATAATGGTCCGCGATCTTGCGGCGCAGAATCGCTACCAGCCAAGTACTAAAGGAGGAATCACCGGCAAATTTCTGGCGATGCCTAAAGGCCGCCAAAAATGTTTCTTGCACCAAGTCCTCGGCCAATTCCGCGTCCGAGACACGGGAACAGGCAAAGCGCAACAACAGATCGCCGTAGCGATCCACCCATTCGGCAGGATTGCCTATTTGTTCGGAGGCAGAGGCTGACTTGATCGACATCAATTTGCATTTCCACTGAATTCGAGCCTGTGGTGGGGAGTGTGTTCAGTAACTCAGGCCCTGCGCGAAATTAGACGGAATCGGGGCTGGTCGATTACATGAAAAACCACTTATTTCAAAAATAGAGTGGTCTGCGGCGATAAATCGCGCAGCCCTCCATGATCAGCGGCGAACATAGCTCCCTCTCGAAGGCAGCCACGTCTGTTAAGCCTTGAAATCCGGCAATCTTAGAAATCAAGCGAACGTTCCACATCCTTGTCATCGCTGGGAACGATTTTCTCGGCCGGCTTCTCGTCGTTCGCACCAAGCTCCTGCTTTTCTCGCCAGGGTTGCTTTTTCTGGTAGCTGGCCAGTTCTTTGGCGAGTTGCTCGTCGTTCTCCGGGTCGTCCATGTCCACTGCCTTTTGCGACCATTCGATGGCCGTATCAAAATTGCCGGACTCGGCAAACGACGCGGCGAGCGTGCTCAAAATGTGCGGCAACTTGTACTCGGTAAGTTCACAGGCCTTGGTGGCGAGTTCCACCGCACGTTTGCCGTCACGCAAATCGGCTTGGGGGGACGTGGCCAGCACCCACGCGAGGTTGTTGAGAATCGCCGTGTCGTCGGGTTCCACTTTTAATGCTGCTTCAAAATCGGCAATCGCCTCGGCGTGCTTACCGATATTGAGATACGCATCGGCGCGACTCCGCAAGGCGAGAAAATTCTCGGGATCCAAGAGCAACACGTCGTCGTATTCCGAGATCGCCTCCTGAGGCTGCTTGTTAATCAGGAAATACATCGCCAGTTGCATCTTTAATTCGGGCTGATTCGGCACCGATTTGGTGAGTTGCTGCATCTCGGCAATCGCTTCGTCAAGCCGGTTGAGCTGAGCGAGAATCTCGCCACGCAACCGGTGAGCCGCCACGACCTGTTGCTTTTCCAGCACGGCATCCGCATCGGCAAGAGCTTCTTCAAATTTCTCGTCGTGCAGATACGCCTCGGCCCGATGCACCAAGGGCAGCACGTCACCGGGCTGCAACTCAATCACCTTGGTGAATTCTTCAATCGCCTTGCCGTATTCTTCTTTCTCACGATAAATCTCCCCCCGATTCTGATACGGCCCCGGTGCTTGCGGGGCCAACTTCGTCGCTGCATCGAAACTCTTAATTGCGTCATCGGGTTTATCTAGCTCACGGAAGACTTCTCCCTGCAAAATCAGCGCGTTCGCATCCTCTGGGCTTCGCTCAATCATCTTGCCGATATCGGCGAGCGCGTCTTCAAACTTGCCTTTGCTCCGCAAGAACATCGCGCGGATCAAGCTGAAATTGCTGTTGTCGGGAACCAACGCAATCGCCGCGTCGAAATCGGCCAGCGCTTTCACTTCATCGGTCTGCACTCGCGCGCGGAGCATTAACGCCTCGGCACGTTCCTCAGCCTCAACTTCTTCAGCAGACAAAAAATCGGTGAGCAGCCGTCGTGCCTCGTGGGGATCACCACCGGGCAGCGACATCAGTTTACCGAGCATGAAATTCGCATCGGGAGGTGGATTGTCATACGCCAGCACCCGCCGCAGGTCGGATACGATGAGCTTCAAGATTTGTTTGATGCGGTCGTCGCCGATGGAATTGGAGTTAACCACTTGCATCAACGTGCCGGCGCGCTCCATCAACGCGCCCGAGAGCATCTGCTCGGCCATCTCGGCGTCTTCGACTTCGAGTCCTTCGTCAAGAGCGAGTTGCAGCTTGTCGATCACCTGATTGAGATCGGGCAGCCCCTCGGCCGTCACGCGCATCCGCATCGCTTCGTCGAGATCATCTTGCCCACCGCTTTCGGCCCGGGACCAGGTAGCCCCGCAGCCGAGAATCGCCAACGAGAGAAATAAACTAACCACTCCCGACGAGCTTGTTCGCCGATCCATCATTGTCCTACCCTTACCATGCTTGCGTGTATGTGAAGAGACTTCCCTGCGGAGATTGAATCCGAACCCTATTATTACCGTTCACGGCCATTCTGGCCATTGAGAAGTCGCGAGAAGTCGACTCGTTAAAGTGCCTGTCGCAGAACGTGGTTCTGGGCTAGAATTCTTGTTTTTCTCGATCAGTCGGGCCAAACCAGAGAAAGTAGGGGCCATGGAAGCCGGAATTGTCGGCCTGCCGAATGTCGGCAAATCGACCTTGTTCAACGCACTCACCGCTGCGGGCATCGCTAGCGAGAATTACCCGTTCTGCACGATCGAGCCGAACGTCGGCGCCGTCGCGGTCCCCGACCCACGGCTCGCGCGGATCGAGAAGCATATCCCCACGCAAAAAATCATCCCCGCGATTTTGAAGTTGGTCGACATTGCCGGCATCGTGCGGGGTGCGTCGGAAGGAGAGGGCCTCGGAAATCAATTCCTATCCCACATTCGTGCCGTCGATGCCATTCTGCACGTCGTCCGTTGTTTTGAGGAACCCGACGTAATCCACGTCGAGGGAAGCGTTGATCCGATCCGTGATATTGAAACCATCGACACCGAACTGATGCTCGCCGATTTGCAGTCGGTCGAGTCGATGACGGAACGAGCCAATCGCTCCGCTCGCACGGGAGACAAGGAAGCGAAGCTGCGGCTCGAAGTCTTGGGCGAATGTCACAAGCTGCTTGCCGAGGGCCAGCCGGCGCGGGGACTGACTTACGACGATCCCACTCTGGTAAAAGCCTACAAGGAATTGCAACTCATGACGACCAAGCCCGTGCTGTACGTGGCCAACGTCGATGAAAGCGATCCGACCGGCACCGGTAAGCATGTGCAAGCCGTGCGTAATCGCGCTGCCACCGAAGGGGGCACGGTAGTACCTGTTTGCGCGCGGCTCGAAGCCGAACTGAGCGAACTCGACGAGGCCGAGCGTACTGAAATGCTCGAAAGCCTCGGCTTGGCGGAACCCGCGCTCGCCGCACTCGCCCGGGCCGCGTATCAACTCTTGGGACTGCAAAGTTTCTTCACGGCAGGGCCCAAGGAAATCCGTGCCTGGACGATCCCCGCCGGCGCGACCGCACCCCAAGCCGCAGGCGTGATCCACACCGACTTCGAGCGCGGGTTCATTCGCTGCGAAACCTATTCCGTCGACGACCTCGACCAATTCAAGAGTGAAAAAGCCATCCGCGACGCCGGCAAACTCCGCGTCGAAGGCAAGACCTACGTCATGCGCGACAGCGATGTTTGTCATTTCTTGTTTAATGTCTAGGGAGTCGCGAGTATTTGATAGCCGCCATAGCCGCGACGCAACGCGTCGCAAGGGAACCAACTATGATTCGCCATGTTGAAATTCTTCCGTTCCGTTTGTTACTTGCAATGTTCCTCGTTTGTTCATCGCACGCTTACTCTGCGGCACAATCAACGCAAAAGCTAACTCAACCGGCACTCCTAAAACCGGGCGACACGATCATGTTCGTAGCACCCGCTGGGGAATTGGGTCGGAAACGGATGATGATCGCCAAAAAGCGACTCGAAGAGCGCGGCTATAAGGTGAAGTACCGCGACGATTTGTTTGCCGCTGATGGCTATCTCGCTGGCAGCGATCAACGCCGAGCCGACGAATTGATGCAGGCGTTCCGCGATCCGGAGGTGGATGCGATCTTTCCCGGCACGGGGGGTTACGGCGTCACGCGGATGCTCGATTTGCTCGATTTTGAAGTGATCCGCCAGAATCCCAAACTCTTCATCGGCTTTAGCGACATCACGGCCCTCCATGCCGCGCTCAACCGGAAGGCGGGGCTGATTAGCTACCACAGTCCCAACCCTATGTGGGGCTTGGGCAGCGACGACAATTTCACACCGTTTACCGGCAAGTATTTTTTTCGTGCCGTCGAGGAAAGCCCCAAGAGTTCGCAAGACTATGTGATCGAATCTCAAAGCGAGGGCAAGCATAAGGTTCCCCAACCCTATGCGCTTGGCAAGGGAAAGGCACGCGGCCGACTCACCGGGGGCAATCTCACGCTGATCGCGGCCCTCGAAGGCACACACTACGCCATCGACACACGCGATGCGATTTTGCTCGTGGAAGACGTGGGCGAGGCACCCTACCGCATTGATCGGATGCTCCAGCAACTCAAAACGAACGGGAAATTAGCAACCTTGCGCGGGGTCGTCGTGGGCCAATTCACCGATACGGAGCCAAAACCCAGCGACTTCAGCGAGCTCATGCAAATAGGTCGGTTGTTTATCAACATCAACACGAAAGAATCCAAGCGACGCCTAGCCGATCCACGGTTTCGTGCCGAGGGTGTGCTGCGACAATACTTCGAGCCACTCGGGATTCCGGTGCTGATGAATTTCCCAATTGGCCACGCCACGATGAACTGCACCTTGCCTCTGGGAGGTGAAGTGGAGATCGATGCCGATAAGGGGACATTGACGGTGATCGGCAGGAGAGAAGACCGCTAAGCCGCAAGCGGCTTAAGTGAACAATTCCCGCACCACTTCACCGCCGTCGACGAGCTTGATTGGTCGACCGATGCGGCTCATGTTTTCTTGATCGGCGTCGATTCCCAGGCTGTGATAAATCGAGCGGAACAGATCGGTCACCGCCACGGGACGCTCGATCACTTCGGTTCCTGCGTCATTGGTTGCGCCGATGACTTGACCGCCACGCACCCCACCCCCGGCCACAACGGCGTTGAACGCGCGGGGATAATGGTCACGGCCCGCCCGGGGATTCACGCGCGGGGTGCGGCCGAATTCGCCCATCCAGACTACCAGCGTTTTGTCGAGCATGCCGCGTTGTTTGAGATCAGTGATCAGCATCGCCGTGGGTTGATCGACTTGAGTCGTCAGCTCACGCCCACGATTGAAACCGTCAAAATGCGTATCCCAACCGTTGGAAACCACTTCGACAAACGTCACCCCCTGTTCCACCAACCGCCGCGCCATGAGGCAGCCCGCGGCGAAATCGCTTTGGCCATAAGCTTCGCGAAGCTTGGCGGGTTCGCGCTCAACGTCGAACGCTTCCATGCGTGGGCTCATAATCATGTCCGACGCCTGCTCGACCAACTTGCGTTGATCGGCGACGATTTGTTCGCCCCCGGTCGAGGCAAAGTTGCCTTGCAGGGAGTTCAGCAATCGTAGCCGGCGTTCGTAGCGTTTGGTATCGGTGAGTGGAGTGGTATTCTCTGGGGGACGAGTGGCCGATTGCAGCACGAGGGGATCGTAATCGACGCCGAGGAAGCCACCGCCACCGGAACTTGGCAGCCGCCCACCGATGCGAACGTAACTGGGAAGCTGGTTAGCGGCGTCGCCAATTTGGTGGGCCACGTTCGAGCCAAGCGTGGGGAAGTTCACACCCCCCATCGGCAAATAACCGTGATGCAACAGGTACGTCGCTCGCAAGTGGTTCCCCTCTTTGCTGGTCATCGAACGAATCACCGCCAGGGAGTCCATCACCTTCGCGCAGTGCGGCATATTTTCGGCAATCTGAATTCCAGGGATGTTCGTGGGAATCGCCTTCGTCTCGCCACCGTTGGCGTGGCTCGGCTTGGGGCTAAAGGTTTCAAACTGCGAAGGCCCGCCGCTCATCCAGAGCAAGATGCAAGCCATCCCCCGCGAGCGCATTTGCTCGGAGGACGCCGCGATGGCGTCGGTCCAACTCATCGTGCCAGCGGCGAGGCCCGCAGCCGTTAGCTGCCGCAAAAAATCGCGGCGACGGATCACCCGTCCCTGACGCGTGGCAACATTCGTAATGTGGTGAATTTGATTCATGGTTATTGCATTACTTTTGTTAATCGCTAAGCCGCAAGCGGCTGTTAATTTCGATGCTGAAATTCCGCGGAGTTCACCAGCGACCAGGCCAAATCTTCAAACGCTTCGCGGCGGTTGCTGGCACCTTTTACATACTTGCGTATCGTGCCGATTTCCTTTTTCGTAGGCTCGCGGCACAGGCATCGCAGGAATAATTCGGTGGTAAGCTCGTCATCGTCCGGAGTCGTTGCCAGCAATTCCCCGAGTGTATTCAGCCGATTTTGCACAACCGCGCGATTCACGTCGCCGGAATTCATCAGCGCCAGAACTTGGGGAATCGATGAAGCGGCCTCTTCGCGTGCAATACTGGGATCATAGCCAAACACTTCACCGAACTTGCCGCGCGGCGAACCCCGACGCCCCCTCAAATATTGTTGACCATTCGGAGCTTGTTCCGCGGAGTCGAGCGCCGAGAGCAGTGCGTTATAAAGCTGATCGCTGCGGAGTCGTTGCGGTACGTTGGCCGTGAATGGTGTCTCTTCGAGTTCACGACGAGGGCGGGATTCCCGCTGATAGGCCTCGGTTTGGCAAATCGTGGCGATTAGCCACTTCATGTCGTAGCCACTCGCTTGAAACTGCTCGCCAAGGAGCTTGACGGCCGTGGGAGCCGTGGGCTCGCGGTCTGGTCCAATATCGTCGACCGACGGATAAAACCCTTCGCCCAAGAGTTCGGCCCACAGGCGATTCACGACCGCCGTGGCGAACCACTCGTTCTCCGTGAGCCATGCGGCAAGTTGCATCCGCCGCTGATCGTCGGTTGTGCCCCAGGGAACGGTACTGCTGGTGAGAAAAAATTTCGCTTCCATTTGCGTGCCGGGAGCTTGCGGATCTTCCAAGTCGGGCATCATGTGTTCGGCGGTGGGCTGTCGTTCCACGTTATTGCCGCGCGGCGCTCGACGAAAGCGATCTTGACCAACGACTTCAAAACTGCGCTTGGTGAGATCGCGCACGGGCCTGACGGTCACGCGCGGAAAAAACGCGGCCAGTTCATGAAACTGCTCGCGCTTCCAGCGGTCGTAGGGGTGATCGTGGCACTGGGCACACTGAATCTGCACGCCCAGAAAAATTCGCGACACCTCGGCGGCGATCTCCTCGGTTTGGCCGTCTTGAGCCATCATGATCGCCGTGCCACCCACTTCGCGAACGTCGCCGTGCGAGGTAATGAACTCGGTGGCTATTTCATTCCAGGAACGGTTTTCGTTGAGCCACTTCCCGAGATCAGCTTCCAGCGGATTGGCAACGAGTTGCGCCCGCTCATCAAGCGCTCGAAACAAAATCACATCCCGCCAATAGCGCGACCAATTCTGGCCGTAATGCGGATCGGCAAGCAACTTGGCAACGAGTGATTCACGCTTATTCGGTGCCGGGTCCAAAAGAAACGAGGTCAGCTCTTCGGGCGTGGGAATGTCTCCCACAATGTCGAGCCACACGCGTCGGGCAAAAGTAGCGTCGTTGGTCCGTGGCGCAAGTTTCGTGTTCTCATCAAATAGGTCCGCGGCGAGCGCTTGATCGACCTGTTGGGCAACGTCGGCAGTGGAGGGTTCTGTCGCGCCAGCGTTTGAAATCCAAGCGACACTCAAGAACAACAGAATTGTGAATCGTGATAAGCTCATGATGACCAATAGCCGCCAGCGCAAGCTGGTGGTCGGAAGGATCGCGCGGTCTCAGAACCCCACGGCTCGCGCCGGGGGCTAACTTGTATTTTTAACCCCATCATCGTGGTTGGGTATCGCCGGTCGCGAATTCGCCGCGAAATCAACGAAAAAAGCCAGCCCCGCAATGCGAGACTGGCTTCGTGATGTTCGATTTTCGCCAAAATTAACGCTTCGAGAATTGCGTTCCACGGCGAGCACCGTGCAAACCGTACTTCTTGCGTTCCTTCATGCGGGAATCACGCGAGAGGAAGTTCTTCTCGCGGAGCTTCGGCTCAAGGTCGCTGTCGTGCTTCATCAGCGCCCGAGCGATGCCCTGCATGCAGGCACCCGCTTGGCCGGTCGTGCCGCCGCCATGGACGCGAATCGAGATGTCGACCTTATCCAAGATTTCGCAGTGAGCGAGCGGAGCGACCACCGCGTTGCGATCTTGGGGCACGCGGAAGAACTCGTCCAACTCGCGGTCGTTGATGGTAATCTTGCCGGTGCCTGCCTTCACGCGAACCCGCGCGACCGAGGTCTTGCGTCGGCCAGTGCCCAGGGCTTCTTCCACAACTGCTGCCATAAAGGTTTCCTTGTAATCTCAAACAAAAATGATTGCGCTAAGCCTTAATCGCCAACTCGGTCGGTTCGGGCTGCTGGGCCGTGTGCGGATGCGTTGGCCCCGCGTAAACCTTGAGCTTGCTGAGCATCGCGCTGGCAAGCTTATTCTTCGGAAGCATGCGCCGTACCGCTTCTATGAGAATCAATTCCGGCTTGTCTTCCAGCCGTTTGCCAGCGGTCACGGTGCGTTGCCGCGTGTAACCGGTGTACCAAGCGTACTTTTTGTTTTCCCACTTATTACCGGTGAAAGTAATTTTCTCCGCGTTCACCACAACGACAAAATCGCCGGTGTCAACGTGTGGAGTGTAGGTGGGGCGATGCTTGCCCATCAAAATGACGGCAATCTCGCTCGCCAAGCGGCCGACGATCTTGTCGGTGGCATCGACCAGCAGCCACTTTTGCTCGACCTCGCCGGTCTTGGCCATGTATGTTTTTATCATTGCGTACTTTCACGAATCAATCGACACCCCGGCACACTCTCGGCACCGGTAGAGAATCAACCAATTTACCGGGGATTGGCCCAGCGGACAAGGGCGGGGCCTTCACTTACCAAGCTCTGTTTTCTCGCGGTTTTGCCACAATCGTCGTTGCCGGCGATGCCCCAGCCAAAGGGCCAAGGCCCACATCGCCAGAAATCCCCCCGTGGTGGCCGCCACGACCCAGAGCTTTCGGCGGTCATGCCCGGCCTGTTCCCCAGATGGTGCCCAATAGGCTCCCAAGGCCAGGAGTAAGCCCCAGAGTACCAGAGCGAGTATGATCGCCACCAAGGGCCAACGGCTGTTACGGACTTCCGAAGTTGGGTCGTTCATGGCAAGCTGCGCTGTTAGTTTAATGCGTCAGGGTTTATTGTATTGAGGCTTATTGTATTTGAGCACCCTCCGTTACTTCAACCGTTGCCGTTCCGACCTGACAACCGAGCACGTGGAGCCACACGCATGATTATCGGCGTCCCCAAAGAAGTAAAACTCGATGAATACCGTGTCGCCATGTTGCCCGTGGGGGTCGAAGAGCTCACCCGCCGGGGACATCAAGTTCTCATTGAGCAGGGGGCGGGACTCGGCTCGGGCTTGTCCGATCAGGATTATCTCGAGAATGGCTGCGAAATGGTGGCCACGCCGCAGGAAATCTTCGCCCGCGCCGACATGATTGTGAAAGTGAAAGAGCCGATGCCCGCCGAGTGGCCGCTCTTGCGCAAAGGGCAGATCGTTTTCACGTATTTCCACTTCGCCGCGGATCGCGTGCTCACCGAGTCGGTATTGGCATCTGGTTGCACAGCGGTAGCGTATGAAACCTTGGCCGACGACCAGGGTCGCCTACCGCTGCTGACGCCGATGAGCGAAGTGGCGGGTCGCATGAGCATTCAAGAGGGTGCCAAGTATTTGGAGCGACCGCAGATGGGTCGCGGAATTCTGCTCGGTGGCGTACCCGGCGTGGCCCCGGCGAATATCACGATTCTCGGTGGGGGCGTGGTGGGTGCCAACGCCGCAAAAATCGCGGCCGGTTTCAATGCCGATGTGAGCATTCTCGATATCAACATGGATCGGCTCCGCTATCTCGACGATATCATGCCCCCCAACGTCGATGTGCTGTTCAGCGACCGCCACACGATTCGCGAACAAATCGCCCGCGCCGATTTGGTGGTAGGGGCCGTGTTAATCCCCGGTGCCAAAGCGCCGCGCCTCATCGAAGAAGACGACCTCAAGCGGATGAAGCCCGGCAGCGTGATTATCGACGTCGCCATCGACCAGGGGGGCTGCATCGCCACCAGCCGACCAACATCCCACAGCCAGCCGACTTACATCGTGCATGACGTGCTGCACTACTGCGTCACCAACATGCCGGGAGCCGTGGGCAGGACCAGCACTTATGCGCTCTGTAACGTGACCTTGCCCTATGTGATTCAAATCGCTCAAAAAGGTATCGAAGCGGCAGCAGCCTCATCACGGCCAATTGCCAGGGCGGTCAACATGCACGCCGGCCAAGTGACCAATGGCCCCGTGGCGGAGACGTTTGGTTGGCCCTGTGCGGATTCCATGTTTCGGCAATAAGAGATTTACAGGAGGAAGCAGAGAGAGCAGAGTTTGTTTGAACCACGAAGGCACGAAGGACACCAAGTATTTGCTTTGTGTGCTTCGTGCCTTTGTGGTTACTTTAATTTTCGACTCTGCTTCCTCTGCTATCTCCTGTAAAATGAAATTCGCTTAAATCCGTCTTATTGCATGTGTCAGCTAAACGTCTCATGTCGCTATCACTCAAACCACTTCATTGGCAGGGCGACATCGATGGTCATTTGATCCTCTTGGATCAAACTCGTCTTCCCGGCGCGGTGGAATTTTTGGAATGTTTCGACGTCGATCAGGTGTGGATCGCGATTCAGGAACTCTCCGTCCGTGGGGCACCGGCGATTGGCATTGCCGCGGCGTTTGGCGTTTGCTTGGGGGCGCAGGCCGCACTTGATGCCGATCTCTCCGACATGCAGCGCCGCGTGAATCAGGTCTGCGACTATCTTGCCACGAGCCGCCCCACGGCAGTGAATCTGTTTTGGGCTCTCGAACGCATGAGAAATGTCGCAAAGCAAGCCACTTCGCAGAACTCCCGCGAACTCGCCACGGTAATGCTTGCCGAGGCGCGCGCGATCCATCAGGAAGATGCTGCCATGTGCGCGGTCATTGGCACTCATGGTGCCGATTTGCTTGCCGATCTGCCCCAAGGGGCGGGCATCCTCACGCATTGCAACACCGGAGCGCTCGCTACCGGCGGCGAAGGGACGGCACTCGCCGTGATTTTTGAACTCGCGCGGCGCGAAAAACGACCGCGAGTTTGGGTCGACGAAACCCGGCCGCTCTTGCAAGGCGCTCGGCTCACCACATTTGAGCTGATGGACCGCGAGATCGATTGCACGCTGATTTGCGACAACATGGCCGCCCATGTGATGCAAGCGGGAATGGTGCAAGCGGTGATCGTCGGGGCCGACCGCATTGCCGCCAACGGTGATACCGCCAACAAGATCGGCACCTACGGCGTGGCTGTGCTGGCGCGGGCCCACGGAATTCCATTTTACGTCGCCGCCCCCACGAGCACCTTCGACCCAGCGATTGCCTCGGGGAGCGAAATCCCCATCGAACAACGCGCTGGCCGCGAAATCGTGCAAGGCTTCGGCAAAGCGACCGCTCCCGATGGCGTCGCGGTTTACAATCCTGCCTTCGACGTGACTCCCGCCACCTTAATTTCGGGTATCATTACCGAGCAAGGTGTGGTGCTTGAACCGACCACGGAACGGATTACAAAATTGCTTACGTAGCATGGCCCCCTGGGCCGTGCAGGGAACAAGACATTCACGGGCCAGGGGCCCATGCTACGACTTGTTGGAAGGAATCTCCTCATGAGCGAAGCCAGAAAATCGCAGCTCTCGATTGGCGAGTATCTTATTCAGCGACTGCAAGATTACGGCGTCGCCGACGTGTTCGGCATCCCTGGCGACTATGTGCTGTCGTTCTACACGATGCTCGAAGAAAGCTCGCTCAACATCGTGGGCTGCACGCGCGAAGATTGCGCGGGGTTCGCGGCGGATGCTTACGCCCGCGTGCATGGCATGGGCGCGCTTTGCGTGACCTATTGCGTGGGTGGCCTAAGCGTCTGCAATTCCATCGCGGGGGCCTATGCCGAGAAATCGCCGGTGGTGATGATCACCGGCTCGCCCGGCTTGCGCGAGCGACGCAACAATCCGCTCTTGCATCACATGGTCCGCAACTTCCGCACGCAGTACGACGTGTTCGAGAAGCTGTGCATCGCGGGCACGGAACTCGACGACCCAATGACGGCGTTCCGCGAAATTGACCGCGTGCTTGCTGCCTGTCAGCGATTTAAGCGACCCGTTTACATCGAGATTCCTCGTGACATGGTGCATGTGCGGCCCAACGTGATGCCGCCGTTCCAGTCGCATCAACCCAAAAGCGACACCCGCGCGCTGGCTAAGGCGGTGGATGAAGCGGCACGACGGATCGAGCAAGCACGGCAACCGGTGCTATTGCTGGGCGTGGAAATCCATCGCTTCGGTCTGCAAGACTTGGTGCTGAAAATCGCCGAGCAGGCCAAGATTCCGATGGCGGCCACGATGCTCGGCAAAGGCGTGGTCGGCGAAACGCATCCGCTCTACATGGGACTCTATGAAGGGGCCTTGGGCCGCGAGGAAATTACCAGGTATGTCGAGTCGAGCGATTGCGTCGTGCTGTTGGGCACGTTCATGACCGACATCAATCTCGGTATCTTCACGGCGGAACTCGATATCGGCGATTGCATCTACGCCACCAGCGAACAACTTCGCATCCGCCACCACCATTATCATGACGTGCAATTTGCCGACTTCTTGAAAGAACTTTCATCTCGGCAACTGAAAGTGAAGCAGCCGTTGCCTCCAGCGCCCACGGATTGGAACAAGGCGGAATTTGTGCTCCAGCCCACAGCACCGATCAAAATCACGCGGCTCATGGATCGACTCGACGAACAATTGCAAGGCAACACCATCGTGGTGGCCGACATCGGCGATGCGCTGTTCGCCTCGACGGAACTGACCACTCGTGGTCGCACGGAGTTTTTAAGTCCCGCGTATTACACGTCGATGGGTTTCGCGGTCCCCGCGGCGCTGGGTGCCCAAGTCGCTCGGCCCGAGGCCCGCGTGATCGCCATCGTCGGCGACGGGGCATTCCAAATGACCGGCATGGAACTCTCGAACATCGTGCGGCGAGCGATGCCGGTGATCGTGATCGTCCTCAACAACGGCGGCTACGGCACGGAGCGGCTCTTGCACCCTGGCAACTACGAGTTCAACAACATCCACAATTGGGAGTACCATAAACTTCCCACGCTACTGGGCGGCGGCACGGGTTACGAAATCCGCACCGAAGGCGATTTCGACGAAGCGCTCAACGCCGCCTGGCAAGACACCTCGGGGCCAAGCATTCTCAACGTGCATCTTGATCCCAAAGATTGCAGCCACGCGCTCGCGCGGATGGCCGAACGGATGGCGAAGACGGTGGTGCAATAGGGGCGATACCGTCTTAAGTCCCCGAAGAAAAATGCACTCCGCTTACTTGAAGGACGTTGCTAGAATAACTGCATGTCCACGGATTCTCAACACATTCTGACGAGCTTCAGTTCACTGCCCGAACCCGAACAGCGGTTGGTCGCCGCGGAAATCTTGCGACGCGCGTCACAGTGGAACACTGAACCCTTAAACGATGACGACCTGGATCGCGCGGCTGATGAGATCTTTCTCGAGTTAGACCGTCGCGAGACCGTGGTGCAGTAACGGTGAGCCAGAAGCGTTAGCGCCTGGATTTTGTAACGCAGAGGGCACTTCTTTTCATCTAGCAATCTCCAGTAAGTTTTATTCCAATAGCGGCACCGGTCGACTTAATCCCATTGTGCTAGTTTTCACAGCAGGCCACAAAGATGCTTATTGAATGCTCGTATTGCCAATGCCGCGTCGACGGCGAAGTGTTGTGCGAAAACAGAGAGTATGACCCTCAAGAGGAACCTTATCCAACCAAAGTAATTTTGCTGAAATGCCCCAGTTGTCATCGAGCGCTGTTGGGAATCTCGGAACAAATCCAAGTCGGCCATAACGACTGGGAATGGGACAATTTAAACAGAGTGTGGCCAGAGCCAGAAAATTACTTGCATTTCAGTATTCCCAGCGAAGTGCGCTCATCTCTCGAGGAAGCGCGAACTTGCTATCGAGCTAGAGCGTTTTCGATGTTGCTGTAGCGTTGTTATTTGCGGTTTGCTACAAGCTTGATTTTTAGTTCTGATCAAGGAGGATCGAGCGATGGAGGC
>JAWXAV010000002.1:0-48249 GCA_034439695.1 Bythopirellula sp.
GTGCTCGATACGAAGACCATTGACGCCGAGCAGAAGTCCGCGTGATATTGTGAACGTCGGTGGAACCGGCTTTTCAACTAACGGAGGGACATTCTCCTGCGTGAACTTCCGAATTGTCGTAGTAGCGCAAGACAAGCTGGCCGGGGTGAGCATTCAAAATAGTTTCAAACTTTAGATTCCAAGTCTCATACCTGTGATTGGCTTCATGTGTGGTTATTGCCTTGCTTCGCCAAGAACGCATCAGGTCTTCCCCCTCCCTGATAAGTTCGTTCATTCTATTTGCTAGCAATGTCTTGGCTTCAAGTACCTCAGGCGCTACATACTGCCGTGCCGAAATATAAATGCAGACGGACGCCACCGCCATGATGGCGGCAATTTTGAGGATTAACTTCGTGGTTGGGGAGTGTATCACTTCCGACATAGTGCCCACTGCGGACGATACTTGCGTAACTATTGGAACTTTCTCGGGATAGAAAACAATATAGAACATCAAACCAATAATTACGAGAAGCGCCAATGCTAAAGCATATCCAGTAATTCCTAGTACATTCTCTGTACGAAGTAGGTTGGCAATGACAAGAATGGCTAAGCAGCAAACGCTAACGGCTGGGATGACCAGCCATAAGGGAGCATCTTGCCAGTACCCAAAGAAAGTCGATACGGAGCCAATTATTGCCGCAGCAATGTAGTCAGTCACGTTCGGCCTCTCGAATCTGAAGAGGCGACGCCAGCCTGACTGAGGTGGCTGCTGGTTGTTAGGCATAAGAAGTCTCCTGAGCTATGCAGGAGTTTACCGCGCGGGGAGCTTCGCAACCAACCTGGCAGAAAGTACCGCATTTTCCCATAGCACCACAGTCGTAGGACACTACCGGAGAATCCTGGCACTTTTCAAGTCACCGCTCGCCGTGTAAACTGCCCCAAGCGCTGGCGTCCGGGTTTCTTTGCAGTTATCTGCCTAGAATCACTGACGTTCGACATTGCAAACCACCGCATTTCCATGCAGCCCTAGCTCAATTGGATAGAGCATCGGACTACGAATCCGAAGGTTACAGGTTCGACTCCTGTGGGCTGTATTTTTTCTGCTCCGCCAGCGCTTTGTCCCTCTTCTTAACGCCTGATGAGCGCTTATGGCTGCTGCCGAGAAAAAACTCTCGCTTGGTGAAAAGCTCGGCTATGGCTTGGGAGATGCCGCCGCCAATTTTGTGTTGCAGATGCAGCTCGCGTTTCTGATGCACTTTTATACGGATGTCTATGGGATTAGCGCTCTGGTGGTCGGCGTCATTTTGGCGACTTCTCATATTGTGAATGCCTGCAACGATCTGGTGATGGGTGCCCTTTCCGATCGCACGCAAACGCGGTGGGGCAAGTTTCGCCCTTGGATTTTCTGGTCGGCTATTCCGCTCGGCGTCGCATCCTACCTCGTGTTTGCGGCTCCCGACTTGGGGAGCACGGGCCGCATCGTTTACGCCGTGATTACTTTGAACCTCATGATTATTGCCTTCGGGGCGAACAATATTCCCTACTCGGCGTTGGGGGGCGTGATCAGCGATGATCCCGACGAGCGGGTGAGCGTGGCATCGTGGCGGATGAGTTTCGCAATGTTGGCCGCGCTGTTCGTGCTGACTTTTACCAGGGACATGGTGAGGTACTTCGGCGCGGGGGACGCAGTTCACGGCTACCGGGTGACGATGGCCCTCTGGGCGTCGTTGGCCGTGCTTGGTTCGTTCATCACGTTTTTTGCGACCAAGGAAAGAATTGTGACCGCGCCCGTCAAGCACGTTTCCTTGCGGCAAGACTTGGCGGCCCTGTTTGCCAACGTGGCTTGGCGCGTCTTGGCGATTGCTTCGCTCGTGATTTACATTTCCTTGGGCATTCGTGGCAGTTTGACGCTGTACTATTTTCAATACGTGCTGGCGCGAGAAGATTTATTTGGTGCCTTCAATGCCATTGGCATGGTCGCGGCCATTATCGGGATTTACTCTTCCAAATCCTTGACGGAACGCTTCGGCAAAAGGAACGCGTTTTGTGGCGGGTTGGTAATTGCCGCGGCACTGAGCGCGGCATTCTACATGCTACGGGGCGATCAACCCTGGGTGATTCTCGGTTTGCAGTTTGTGTTCCAGGTGGCTTTCGGGGCGACCATACCGATTCTGTGGGGCATGATCGCCGACGTCGCCGATTTCAGCGAATGGCGATCCGGGAGACGCATTACCGCGTTGACCTTTGCCGCGACGCTGTTTTTCTTCAAGATCGGCCAGGGGATCGGTACGGCGCTGACGGCGTCACTTCTGGAGGTGGTGGGTTATCAACCCAACGTCGAGCAGACCGAGGCCGCCACTCAAGGCATTCGCCTGATGATGAGCATTCTGCCGGCGAGTTTGTTTTTCCTCGGTGGCGTGGCGATTTTGCAATATGTCATCACGCAACCCATGGAACGCGAGATGACCGCCACGCTGCGCGAGCGCCGGGAGGAGTTGAGGTTGGTGGGAGAGTGAGAACTTATCTTACTGGACGTAGTTTCAAAAACCGAGGGCTAGCGCCCTGCGGCTGATGAAATCAGCCGCAACGCGCTAGCGTCCGGTTCTCTCTCGTGATTTTGAAACCTGCTCTGCCTTCAAGACTCTCCCCCGAGTACCGGGGAGGGGGAGGTGGAAAAATCAGCGCGCAGTCGTCATCCCGCACTAGAGCAGCGACTTGACCAACACCAAGGCGGCCCACATCGAAGCGGATTCGGGCACGACCAGGGCTTCAACTTCGGCCAGTGGTGCGGCTGGTGTCACTTGGCTTTGCCAGGCGAGTTAATCCCGACCGTCGACGTTCCCATCGACACTGCTTCGAGATTGGAATCAGCCCCCGCGGCGAGGCTCAGATTCATAAAGCGAACGTTATCCACATGCACGGCTCCGCCATTGTTATTGGATTGCGAAAAAAGGAGTGAGAGCCGGGCCTCGACCGCGTTGGCCGGTGCCACCGCCGTCAAATCGAAATCTTGCCAGGAATTATTTGCCGAACTCCCATTGGCGATCACCATCGAGGAACGCTGGAGCATCGCGGCCGTGTCGGCTTTCCCGCCGAATTCGTCGTAGAATTCGATTCGCATCCGGACAAGATTCGTTGTGCCGAGAATCGAGTCCTGGGAGCGAATAAATCGGCTCACGTCGGCGCGCACCTCGTCGCCCGCCTCAACCGTGATACCTTGTGAGATGCCCGAGGGGTTGCTGCTGCCGTTGAAGCGGCCGAAGAGTTTCAGCGAGGCCTCGCCGTGGGCGGCTTCATTATGAACCGACACGTTATTGGTGTTGGGTTCATTATTAATGATGGTCCACCCCGCCAACGAACCATCGTTGGCCTCGAAGTCGCCGTTGGTCATCGTGCGAGGGACATTGTTCTCGCGCTCGTAAACACGAACGTAGTCCACCAACATTTGCTGCGGCCAAACGCTCGTGCCATCGGGTTGTTGGCTTGAATCACCAAGAAAATGTCCGCCTACGGCAACATTAAGCACTGTTTCCATAGGGGCGTTTTGGCTGATCGTGCCTCCGACGTCGGCGTCGTGCAGCGTGTACCAATTGATATCGTCGATAAAAAAGCGGAGTTTCTTGGCGTCCCACTCCACGGCATAAGTGTGAAAACTATCGTGAAAGTTCACTGGTTGACCGAAACGAGCCTGTGTGGTTTCGCCCCATTCATAATCATGGTTTCCAGATCCATTGCGAAAGTGAAAGGCACTGCTCGTCAAATTTGGCTGTTGTCCCCGGTTCTCCATGATGTCAATCTCGCCTTGGCTAGGCCAAGGATGCTGAGACACGTTGGGCAGCAGCCAGATCGCGGGCCAAGTTCCTTTGGTCGACGGCAACTTCGCGCGAATTTCCCAGCGACCATACTGCTTGGCATAGTTGCTTTCCAAACGCGCGGAACGATAGGGTTTGCCCCCGGAGGGTTGATTCGTCGCGGTAATCGTGAGCATGCCGCCGGCCACGGCTGCTTGTTGAGGAATGTAAGCTTGCTGTTCGTTATTGTGCGGGGTGTTCCAGTTCAGATTCCGCCAGTTGGTGGTATTGACCGCCGAGCCGTCGAATTCGTCGCTCCAGACTTGCGTCCAGCCGTCCGGTGCGGCGAGAGCCATCGTCTGGCAAGACAGGACGACAGCAGCAGCCAATAACAACCAGACAAGGCTGCGAGAACGATTCTCGGACAAGAGATATTTGAATGGTGTCATGGTGGGACTTTTGGTGTAATGAAAAGTGTTAATTCGTGGGAAACTTTTGGGCGATTTCGTCGGCGCTCAGCTCGTGAGCACCTCCCCTAACGGTCACAGCCATTCTCTTGCCATTCACACCCGTCTGCTCGTAAGCAGCCCAAGGGGTGCCCGGTGAATCCGACGGGGCAAGCCGTTGGCCGCAGACAATCGTAAACGGCTTCGCATCGCGGGGCGAAGTCATTAACTGATCGGGACTGTCGACCTTGTACGTTTTCAGGTCATCAACTCGCGATTCCAAATACTTGCGAAAATCGTCGCTATGCTTGGGTGGTGTTCCTTGATGAGAATCGAGGTACTCGCCGTAAAACACCGAGAGGACATTCATGACGACGCGAGTTTGCCGGTCGCTGCCCTGCAAAACGGGCGCTTCCTTTACTCCGCATCCGCCGCAGGCGAGCAAGCCTACCGCGAGGACGGCAATCGTCCCCCAATTTTTTTTCTGATACGCTATCAATCAAGCACCTACGGAAAAAATGAGTCTTTATAACTGACTGAGATCGGCGCTTTCCTCGCCGTTACGAGTGCCGAGTGAATTGAAAATGAGAATATCCACATCAAACGTAATGCCATGCACCGATCCGTCGGCAAACACGGCGTTGATCCCGCTGGGGTGGGACGAGCCGAAGAACAACACATCCGCCCCGTCGCTGGTGCAATACCTGGAGACTGCCACATTGGAATTGAAGCAGATCGACTGGTCGCTATCGCTGATCGGCTGGTAGCCCGTGAAACGTACCGTGTCGGGATCCCAACCATCGCTCCAGCCGCGATCGTCGGAGTAGGAGAAATTGCCACTGGGCGTCATGTTGCCTGCCGAGAGGTCGCTGCGGACAACCTTTTCGCTCACGAGCAGCGTGTTGCTCAGGCCGTCGGTAATCTGCCCGGGTTTAATGGGGTCGGGCCCCCCAGTGGTGCGTTCCAATACCGCCGGAGCCGTGGCGGTCGCCTGGGTCCTAACGAACCATTGGGTTCTCACAATGACTCCATCAAATACGGTGCTCGTGTTGATCGGTTCTGTTGTCCCGAGACACCAATAGGAATTGAGACCGACGGCTTGCGATGCAGCTCCCACAAAGGGGTGTGTCCTGGTGATGTCGTTTTTCACTCCCGTATCAGCACAACGGAAAGTCATGGGTTGTGCCGAGGCGTAGTCACTCAGCGCGGCGGTCGTAGCACCGGTGCCGATAGCGGTCAGCACAACATCAGGGGAGCGTCGCGAGGGGCAGAAGTAGAGCGGCACGACCGTTGATTGAAGTTGGGCCTGAGTGACAATGCCCTTGATCGCCGACTGTTCCAAATACGGCAGGATCTGGTAGGACCAACCCAGGCCTTGTTTTTTCGCGCCGTTCGGAATGCCCGGGTTGTTCGTTCCCCCGCTGACGTAGTTCCTAATGAGAGGATTCCACCTGCTGCCACCCGTCGGAAACACCTTGTGGGCGCCGACGTGGTTCTGCATGGCCAGGCCGATTTGCTTGAGTTGATTCACGCAGGTAGTGCGGCGCGCCGACTCGCGGGCTGCTTGAATCGCTGGAAGCAAGAGCGCCACCAACACTCCAATGATCGCGATCACCACCAAGAGTTCCACGAGGGTAAAACCACGCTGAGCAGCGTGCCGCTTGAAGCTCCTATTCTTCATGAAATCTCCCTTTAAAGGCTTTTTTACCGAACGCGCTGGCCTCTGCCAATTGCGAGCAAACTTCCCATCACGGCGAGCAGTGCTAAGCTGGCGGGTTCGGGCACGGTGTTCACGGCAGCCAACGCACCACCGTTGTAGGCACCCTGCCAAGTTGCCAAATCACCTGGGCTAAACGGGCTGGGCGATCCCCCCCGCTGCCAGACGAGAAAATCACGACCATCGACGCCGCCGTCGCCGTCAAAGTCACCCGGCGTGGAGTCGGGGGCTTCAATCACAAGCAAAGTTTGGTCGATGGCGACATCATAAAGGTGCTGTATGATGCCACTGGTCCACTCGATGGTGACCAAATCGATAGAGTCCGTCGAGGTGCCGAGGCCGAAGTGCGCAATGTGCTCGTTCTGGCTCACGAAGCTGCTGCCGCCGTCGATTTCCCACACGAGTATGTCATCGGGGTTCGCTAAGTCGGGTGTCACGGTGATCCACGCGCCGATGCCGTCACGGTTGGAGACGGTGCCCTGGGGCTTGATGCGGAGATAGTGATTGTCGTTGCCGCCGTCGTTGCGGTAGAGGATGGGGGCGGCGGTGTTGTTGATGACCACGAGGTCGAGATCGCCGTCCTCGTCGTAGTCGAGATGAATCAAGCCACGTCCTTGCTCGGTGTCAGTAATGCCGGAGGCATTGGAGACGTCGGTAAAAACGCCACCGTTGTTTTGCCAAAGAAACGTGCGGTCGTTGACCCAACCTGGGCCGTTGTAGCCGTTGGTGGCGGTGAGATCGACGTCACCATCGTTGTCGTAATCGAGAAAGGTGGTACCCCAGGACCAGCGTGAATCGCGGACCCCTGCTGCGAGTGTGACATCGGTGAAGGTGCGATTGCCCTCGTTGCGATAGAGGCGATTGAACCCCCCAAAGGGGCCAGGGTATTGGGGATCGTTGGTGATGTTGGTGATGAACCAATCGAGGTCGCCGTCGCTATCGTAATCGCCGAAGGTGCTACCCATGCCATTGAAATCGGTGCCCACGCCGGCGGGGATTGTGCCATCGGTGAACGTGCCATCGCCGTTGTTCCAGAAGAGTTGACTGGTTTCAAAATCAGCGGCGAAGGTAAGGTCCAGATGGCCATCGCGATCGAGGTCGATGAAACGAGGCACATAACGGTAAGTCTTGTCTTTGCGATAGACGTTGATACCTGAGGCTGCGGTGACATCCGCGAAGCCGCCGGGCTGCGTGGCACCGAGGTTGCGAAAGAGGCGGGACTGTGAATTAGCGACAGTATTACCCCAGTCGCCGGTTACGAGGTCGAGGTAGCCGTCGTTATCGTAATCGCCGAAGCTTGCACCTTGACCGCTGCGCGTGATGCCGTTGGCGAGGGCAGCGGGGTGGCTGATGCCGGCATCGGTGAAGTAGCCGTTGCCATTGTTGAGATAGAGATAATTGCGGGTGTAACCGACGGTGGTCATGTACAGGTCAAGATCGCCGTCGTTATCGACATCGCCGGAAACGACGCCATTGGTGTAAGTGGGAAAAATGAAGCCGGCCGCGAAGGTGCGCGATTCGAACGTGCCGTTGCCGAGATTGCGGTAAAAGATGTCGTTATCGTTGAGGCGGGCGAAAACAAGATCGACGTGGCCATCGCCATCGAAGTCACCAGCCGCGGCCCCGCCGGAGAAAAAGGCGTCACCGGGAAGGCCTTGAATCAGCTCGGGAATGGTGTGGACATGATTGATGCCGGCGGCGGCCGTAACGTCGATAAAGACAACTGCGGAGGCGAAAGTCGACATGCAAAGGGAGAGCGCGCAGGCGGCAGTGAGCGACGCAAGTCTCGCGCTTATGTGGCACGGTCCGCTCAGTGGGCGTGGATGCCTCATCATATGTTGCCTAGCGTAGTGACTTATTGCGTGATTTAGCGACAGGATGCCGCGGGCGGATCATTCCGCAGTTTGTGGCTGCGACCATCATGAGCAACCAAGCTGTGCTGGGCTCAGGCACCGAGACGCTGTTGAAAAAGGCCAGTGCTCGGTTCCAAGCCGCGGGACCGACAAGGTGGCCGATCCGACGGCCCGCAAAATCGTCCGCGGCCGGATGGATGCCACCATAGAGGCGCGACAACGAGGCCTGGTCGGAAGCGTCGTAGTATGTGGCAAATTGTATCTGTACGGGAGTGGTCGGGCCGTATTCAAAATCCAAACCCGATCCCAGCGGAATGTCGTATTCAAATATTCCGCCCGGAAAGAAAGGCGTGCCAGTCAGCAGCGTGAGAATCTCGGCCCCAGTGCGACTGTACGTTGAATGTCCCGAAACATAACCTGCAAATGGCGGCGTCACGAAACTGCTCAGTTGGTACGGCATCCAGTTTTCGGCGAGCATCCAATCCACGCCGCCGATATCCGACGGATCGTCGAACGGCGGAACCGACGTAAACGCCCCTGTCCAAGAGCGCACCGCAATCTTGCCTTCGCTGCCGGCCAGATGCTCATGGTGCCCGCCGGGAGCGGTGGTCGCGGCCGTGACCACTTCGACGAGCCCAGCTTCGAGTGGCAAACCATCCGGATGATAAGAGGGTCCGTCCGGGTCGCTCGACTGGCCAAGCTGGCCCATGTAACGAACGAAGGAAACGGGGCGCGACGAATCGTACACCCCCTTATGGTTCCAGGCGGCAATCGCCGCGTCGTGCAAGCCACCGTTGAGTGCGAACATGCTCTTGATGTCGTACTCCAGATCACTCACAACCGGCCCGCTACCGCCAATTTGCTTCGGTATCCCCAACAGTTCCATCTTGTCCGTAACGTCGTTACGGATTTCATTCCAGTGTCCCGGGGGGGCCGTCGACCGCGGACCATCGGCCCAGAACTCAGCCATGATGCGGCCAAAATCTCCGCGATTAATCACCTCGGGTTCGTAAGGCAAGCCCGTGTACGGATTGACGGCGTACCCCACTTGATCGTAGCTCTCCGTAAACGGTGCATTCGGAGTATTGCCCCGCGTGGCGGGGGAAATATCCATCATCACGCCGTCGTTTGGGTCCAGTTCCGACGAGAGGCGAATGAGCATCAGTGCGTCTTGCTTGAACTTGTCTTCATTAGGGCGGTTGTTGAGACCTGGGGGTGTTCCCTGGTCATGATAAACACCATTGGGGCTAATGTCCGCCGGCGTCATCGCAAAGGGGGTCACGCTTCCCCAAAACGGCGTCAAATGTCTTTGCGTGGCTTCGTTGATTGGCCCTCCAAACTGGTCGATGCGACCACTCAAGAATTGGAGCGGTTGCCAACGGTTCGGGTCATTCATTGTTGTGCCCGGATTCTCAAAAATCATGGGCGGATTCACGGGTACAAACATGCCGGGCGGGTTCGCGTAGCGGCCAACCTCGTTCGCGCCGTCGCTCAAGCCGTGGTTGATAATCGATTGGGCAACACGGTTGCCCAGCGCGGCGGGCGAGTTGCCGACCGTCGAGGTGAAGTCGGGGTTGTAACCGAGGGCAACCATTTGATCACGAATATCGACGACCGTGGCTGAACGACCAGGCCCGACGCCCCCTGGGCCCGTCACGAAGCGGTGCAGGATGAGGTTAAATGCCGCGTGGCTAATGGCTTCATCGCGAGCGGCTTCGATATCGACCGCGGAAGCTCTCTCTTGATGGGTGTATTGCAGTGCGGATGTGTCATACGCAGCCCAGGCATCATACATCGTAGTCGACAGGGAATACAAATTCCGCGCATGCACCGTCGGGCGAGCCGTATCGATGCTGATCGCGTGGAGGAGTTGCTCGTCCCAAATTCGGGCGACCGAAGGGGCGGCTATTGCGGAATAGACTTGCGTTGCGATGCACGCCAAAATGGCGCAGATTTGGAAAAATTGCCAACGAGATAAGGACATTTGTTATTCTTCAGTTCCGGGAGTGTAGCCATTCACAGCCCGGCCCGACCACGACGAGCAACGAGCAAACAGTCCTTGGGTTAGAATAACTACGTTTGTGAGGATTGCGTGAAAATTCACAGGCTGGCCGAAGCAAGCCTGCGTGGTTTCGTCCCATTCATTATATCAGCTAGCAAGCGCGCCGGCCTCGGCGCGAGGCGAGCAAGACTCCACAAGCTGCGAGTAACGCTAGACTGGCTGGTTCGGGCACCGTGTTCACCGCAGACAGCAGGCCACCGTTGTAGGCACCCTGCCAGGTTGCCAAATCAGCTGGACTGAATGGGCTGGGCGATTGGCCGCGCTGCCAAGCCAGGAAATCACGCCCATCTACGTCGCCGTCACCGTCGAAATCACCCGGAACCGAGGGAGTTGCGTCGGTCAATTTCACCAGCGACGGGCTATCAAAGAACACCGCGCCCCCTTGGTTGGCAAGTTGAATGAAGAACGCATTGAAGCGGACAAAAGCGGTGCCCGCGGGGGCGACTGCGTCGACCGAATAATTGACCCATTCGTTCTGAATCATGTTCGGATCGCGGCCATCGAAGATCGGCGTGTCTCTTTGATTGGTACCGGGACCAAAGTTGACCGAGCCGATCACGCTGCCGCCGGCATTCACGAATTGCAGGGTGATATTCGTGAAATTCTGATTCCCGAAAATAGGATCCGCGCTGGGTGCATGAGCGAAGATTGACGCCGAAAACTCGTCGCCGGGCAGGGCGGCCACATTTTGGAACAAGCCCGAAGCATTGGGGCCGCCACTGAATGGTCCGAAAACCTTCACGGTCGTCAAACCGTCTTGCGGCGCGACTTCCGCCAATTCATAAAAAGCATTGTTAAATAAGGTCCAACCCCCAGTGGCATTCGGGCCTGGTCCTGATTGCAACTCAAAACTCGGATCGGCGAGTAAATTGCCGCTGATGGTGGTGTTGTAACGCTCGAGTTGCACCTTATCGAGTTCGACGTTGTAAGTCGCGCCGGGACCAGAAGCGGCAGGGGTCAACGCGGCACTGTAGGCTGCGGTGAAGCTGCTGTCCGGTGCCCAGAAATTCCAGTGGGCACGCATCGGATCGTCGGGAACGACGGTTGTTTCGGTACGAACAAGCGTGTTGTCAATGTAGTATTTCACGCTTGTGGGAGACCAGTCCGTGCGATAATCGTGGAACTGCGTGATGTCAAAACCCGAGGGGTTGTTGATGATCACGGGAGCACCGCCGCTCGCGAAATCTCCGTCATTCCAGACATTGGTCAGTGTATTGTCGGGACCAGCCGACTGGGCAAAGTTCGTGAGAAGTTCGTGATCGATTTCATCGCGGACCAAGGGAGGAAGATCTCGCGAAACGTCGTACAGAAACGGCGCGGCCACCAAGCCAGCAGGTGTGCCACTTTGCACGCGCATGCGAGTGGTCATCCGTAGGCCACCACCCACTGCGAAGTTTCGCTTGCTGATCAGGTCCGTCCCCAAGAACGAATTACCTGCATCGTCGGGGTTGAATGTATTGAATGGCAGGACGGCGACTTTACCGTCAGTGCTGCCGGACGCGGAGGTGGTCACATTTTCGGCGGGCAAGGTGAAACGAAAGTTTGTGCGACCAACGAAATTATCGCCGGCCAAGCCGCCAAACGGCGTCCGGTACTTCGAGACGTCGACCAAGCCATCGCCCTGAGCGGCGAGGGGGCCACTCGTGTCGTTGAAGTTATCAACAAAAATCACTTGGCCCACTGCGGGATGGGAAGCGAAAATCAGACCAGCCAGTGTAAGGGCACTCATCCACCCAATCGTCCGTTTGCCAAGCCTCATGGCTAAATCTCCCTGTTCTAAAAAAGAAGTTATCCTGACGACAGAATCTCAAGAAAAACAAGCTGCACGCGTCAGAATTAAGCGTAAAAAAACACCGCCGCGCCTGCCCCGGTCGCGTCGGGAAGAAAAAATAGCGTTTGCCCGACTTCCCAGAGGCGGGCAAACGCCTGTGAAATCAAGCCTCTACTTTGCGCTCCGACGGAAACCAAACAACGCCACACCGGCCAAGCCAACGAGGACCATTGAGGCCGGCTCGGGGATGCAGGTGAAGCTGACGTCGTCCACCAAAACATTCTGGGGGGCGGGAGCACCAAAACTCTGAATCGCATAGACCACTCGCGCGATGGTCGCGCCAGGAAGTGCATTGGCGGTCAGCGACCACTTCGTGTAGTCCGAGCTAATCGGGGGAACCAAATTAGCAGTTCTACCGACTTCGGCGGTAGCGTTACGCCATTCGATGCGGACTTCGGTACCACCCGGGTTGCCACTTAACAGTTTGTGCCAGCCACACCAGGTATACTCATTACCCTCCGTGACAAGGACATCTTGAAACGCACCGGCAAAACTGTTGGGGTCAACAAGTGTGAGATTCAATTCTTGCAAACCACTGCGTGGCATCACAGTACCGTTGGTAGAGATGTTAGGTCCACCGTTGCTGAAAGCTTCCCAGCTCCCAAAGAATGGAGGGCCATCACTCGTAACGGGGTCTTCAAAACCAGGGTTAACAAGCAGGTTCTGGGCCGAAACCTGCGAACCATAAGCCGAGATGGCCAGTGCCATCGCAGCGAACAAACTAAACTTGACGCACTTCATGAGCATTCTCCTAGTAACTAAACAAAGTAGAAGTTAACAAGTCCTCCAAACGCATGGAGGAAAAATCACGCCTCGATCGAGTGCCATTGGCCTCTACATCGAAACTCCCCACCAATTGATCCTGATTGACGAAGCTGGGAAACTTCACAATCAGGATGCTGCCCGGCAATACCACGAGAGGGAAGTCATCGCCTCGATAAGTAACAGACAAGAAACAGTTTGTATCATAATTCGCTTCTAGGGGGATGTCAACAATTTTTCCGAATTTTCCGTAAGGCCGGTCTCATTCGGTTAGGCTCTAGCGACGCTCAGCAAAAACAGGAGAAAACACGAAGATTGTTGCTAGAAAAAAGATAGAAAATGTTTCTAAAAAGTCTTCCGCTTGTTTCAGCGATGGATTAAACTAAATCATGTAACTGTTTCTTGTGTTTCCTCTTGTCTTCTGGGTCAAACCATGCCCTCGATTCGTGAAGTCGCCAAGGAAGCGGGCGTATCTATCGCTACTGTTTCTCGTGTCATCAATGGCAACGGTTCCGTGGCCCTGGACCTTAAGAATCAAGTTCTTGCGGCCATTGATCGCTGTGATTATCTCCCGTCCGTGGGTCGTCGCACGTGTGATTCAGTCGCTTTAGTTTACGCGGGACAGTTTAGCCCAGGCTCGCCCTACGACTCGGCGTGCATCGAAGGCATGATCAATGTGATGCGTAAGAGTGGGCATGACCTTGTGGTCATCGACTTGGTTCGTGACAAATTGCCTGATGAAAACTACCGGCAGTTTTTCGCCCGCAAGGGGATTTGCGGCGCGATTGTTCGTTCCACGGCATCCGATCGCGAGGTGCTCACCAAAATGGCGCTGGAGCCTTTTCCCTTGGTCGTGCTCGGCGATCACTTTGAACATCCCACATTACCATTTGTTTATGCAAGTTCGCGCAATGCCAGCCGCGAGGCGATGGAGCATCTGATTTCACTGGGTCACCGCAATATCGCTTTTGCCGCGAGCGATTGCGAAGATGGCGACCACGGCGATCGCTTCGCCGCTTATTGCGACGTGATGAAGACGGCGGGGTTGTTTAAGGAAGAAGTCATCAGCCGGATTCCGCCCCATCGGATGGATGGCGCGCAATTGCTGCGAAAATTGATGGCCATGCCCAATCCCCCCACCGGCGTCTTTGCCGCGGATCCTTTTATCGCCATCGGCCTCATTAACGAAGCCCACAGTTTGGGAATCAAGGTTCCCAGTGAGTTGTCGATTGTCGGTTTTGACGACACGGATACGCGCAGTCTGTTATATCCTCGCATGACGGCGATCTGCCAAGATTCTTTCCTCTTGGGAAGCGTGGCTTTTGAGTGTGTCGTGCAACTGATTAAGGGCGATTCGCATCTCGTCAAAGCGAGTTACGTGCAAACGGCTTGGCTGGAGATTAATTCCACAACCGCGCCGCCGCCGGCGGAGAGATTCCGCGTGCTCACCAACGGGCTGCGTCTGCCGACGTTGGGCAAAGTCGAGTAATGCCTCCGCTTTTCGCTCGGCGTTCTCAATAAGCCCGATTGCTGTTATCATGACGCGGCAAGAGTTTTCTTCCCGTGATCATGAATTCCCGCGATGGCACTTATACAATTCAGCGATTTGAGCGTAGGGTTTCGCGGACCCGCACTGCTGGATGACGTTAATTGCCAAATCGAGGTCGGCCAGCGCATTGGGCTGTTGGGCCGCAATGGGTCGGGTAAGACCACCCTCATGCGGATTCTCGCGGGCGAGATTTTGCCCGATCACGGCCAAGTCGTGTTCACGCCGGGAGCGCGGGTCTCGCTGCTGCCGCAGGAAGTGCCGCAGGGTCTTGCGGGGGAAGTATGCGCGGTCATCCGCGCGGGCTTTGTCCAACACGATGACGAGCATCACCACGACTGGGAAGCCGAAAATCGTTTGGAGCGTTTGCTCACGGAGATGGGACTCGACGGCAGCTTGCAGGTCGAGACACTCTCCGCGGGAATGAAACGCAGAGTTCTCTTGGCCCAACAGTTGGTCTCGAATCCTGACCTACTGCTTCTCGACGAACCCACGAACCACCTCGACATTGAGGCGATCACCTGGCTCGAAGAGTTCCTGGTCCGCTGGCGTGGCACTTATTTATTCGTCACGCATGACCGTGCGTTTTTGCGCAAGCTGGCCACGCGGATTTTGGAAATTGACCGCGGCAAGCTGTTTGATTGGTCCTGCGACTACGACACATTTCTCGTGAGGAAAGAAGCCGCGCTTGCTGCTGAGGAAAAGCAGAATGCGTTGTTCGACAAAAAACTCGCCCAAGAAGAAGCCTGGATTCGCCAGGGCATCAAAGCCCGTCGCACCCGCAATGAAGGCCGCGTGCGAGCGCTGAAACAATTGCGCGTCAAGCGGGCTGATAGGCGGAGTGTGGTTGGCAAGGCGAAGGTCGCGATTCAGACCGATCAACGGAGCGGTGCGCTAGTGATTCGGGCCGAAGAGATTTCATTCGGATTTGCAGATCGCCGGATCGTCGACAATTTTTCCACGGAAATCATGCGCGGCGACAAGATCGGCATCATCGGCCCTAACGGCGCAGGTAAATCGACTTTGCTACGGCTACTGTTAGGGCAACTGGAGCCCCAGAGAGGTTCGGTGCGTCTCGGCACAAATTTGCAGATCGCTTACTTCGACCAACTTCGGGGCCAACTCGACGAAGAAAAAACCGTTCAAGACAACGTGGGCGAAGGGTCCGACGAAGTGGTGATCGACGGCAAATCACGGCATGTGCTCGGCTATTTGCAGGATTTTCTGTTCACGCCGGATCGAGCGCGAACGCTGGTGCGATTTCTCTCCGGTGGGGAACGCAATCGGGTGCTGCTCGCCAAGTTGTTTTCCAAACCAGCCAATCTGATCATTCTCGACGAACCGACCAACGATCTCGACGCTGAAACCTTGGAATTGCTCGAAGAGCAACTCATCGAGTTTCCTGGCACGCTGCTGATGGTGAGCCACGATCGCGAGTTTCTCAACAATGTGGTCACAAGCACGATTGCGTTTGAGCAGGACGGACCACGGGAGTATGTGGGTGGCTACGACGATTGGGTCCGGCAGCGGCAGGTGGCCGAGGAGGCTTCTCAAGAGAAAGTTGCCGCCGCTTCCTCCGCTAAGCCGCAAGCGGCAATAAAGCGTAAACTTTCTTATGGAGAGCAGCGCGAGTTGGCAGCGCTGCCCAAAACCATTGAAAAACTGGAAGCGGATATCGGCGTACTGCACGCGGCCATGGTCGAGAGTGGTTTTTTCAAGCAGCCGGCGAAATTGATCGCCGCCAAGCAAGCCGAACTGCGGTCCTTGGAGGAGCAGCTTGCTATTGCGTATTCGCGATGGGAAGAGTTGGAGAAGACGGAATAACTAGAGACAGTTTCAAAAACCGTGGGCTAGCGCCCTGCGGCTGATTTAATCAGCCGCCACGCGCTAGCGTCCGGTTCTCTCCCGTGATTTTGAAACCGGCTCTATTGTGTCGCATGTGGCCTTAGTAATTCTTGCTTGATTCCCTCAATCACCATCCCCTCCTCGGTACTCAGCACGATTCCGAGCAGCTTGCCTTCGGTGGCGCTCAACACGGACGCGCCGTGCCATGTTTCGTCGAGGGGGAGCAACGGATCAACTTGCCAACGACCTTCGACGGCCGTGAGGCGATCCGTGGCGAGCGGCATCGTGAGATTATCGCTGCCGCAGGTGACGATCAACTGCTGAAAATCTTGGCCCAGGTTGGCATCAACTTGAATTTTCGCCAGTGGCCACAGCGACTCCGCCTTCACTTGCTCGCCAGGAATTGTGCGTGTCGCGAGTCCGCCACTCGTGGTCACGCCTTCGGCGACGAGCGGAATCGTCGCGCCCCAGATTTCCAGCGTGCGCTCATCGTCTTTATCGAAGGCAAGCAAATCCGCAGGCCCCAGCACGGCTCCCGATTCGAGTGCCAAGAGCCACCCGCGTCGGCGGTTGTGGCCGAAGACCGCAAGGCTGCTCTCGCCCTGACTGACGGCGAGCGTCGGTTGAGGAAACACAAAGTCATCGGGGAGCGAAGCACTGCCGATGGCAAGCCGCGGCTGCCATTTGAGCCATTCATCGCGTGGTGACTTGGTGAGTTCGAAGCGATGCCCCGTGCTTACCCGCTGGCCCAGTGAATCAGGGGTCGCCAAGGCCACACCACCCGCGGCAATCGTGGCGAGCGTTTCGGCATCAAACTCGAAGCCTTGAAAACCAAAACGGAGATCGATGCCGCTGTTGCTCCAAAACCGAGTGTTGTCGCGGATCAGCGAACGATATTCGGGCCGAATAAAAGTGCGCGCCACCACGTTTGACGAGTCACTCGTGAGACCCACGCTGATCACGTGACCAATGTCCACGCCCCGATAGCTCACGGGAGAACCGCGCTGCAAGCCAAAGCGTTGGGCCGATTCGAG
The DNA here is from genome assembly GCA_034439695.1 of Bythopirellula sp. Lineage (GTDB taxonomy): Bacteria > Planctomycetota > Planctomycetia > Pirellulales > Lacipirellulaceae > Bythopirellula. The sequence goes on from JAWXAV010000002.1 coordinate 16,867, forward strand.
CACCACTTCCAAGCCATCGGAGAGGTCTTCCACCGACGCGGGGGGATCCGCCAGACCCTCGAAAATTGTTGCTCGCGGACTATTGGCCGGGCCGGGCAGCACACCGACGTAGCGGCCACTCAGCAGCGTATCGAGTCCGCGGACTTGCCCGAGACGGATGTCAGGCTTTTCGATCCAGAATCGAGTCCCTTCCCGAGCCAGCGGCGCGGATTCGGCCGTGAGTTCCGCCGTGACGGTCACTTTGTCGAGATTGTCGCCAAGGACCACCGAAACAACTTCGCCAACGTCGATACCGCGATAGCGAACTTTGTCGCCGGGGACCAAGCCATTGCCATCGGTAAAGGTAATCTCAATGTGTGACCCGCCGGAGTGCAAGCCGGCCCAGACCAAGCCGAAGGCGACCAAAAAACAGAGGGCCGTCACATTCCACACCCGCGAAGCCAACTTTCCCGCCACACGTGCCGGGTGGGGCACATCGGCCACGCGGGCCGTGGGGAACTCAGGGTTTGATTGGGATGACGACGGTTGCTCAGCCATTCTCACCATCCCAAATCGAGTGGGGATTAAACGACAACGAGGCCCACATGCTCATCGCCACACAGAGCACAAACGCCCACACCGCCGGTCCGAGATGAAATTCCACGACCGTTCCCAGTTTCACCAACATCACCAAGAAAGCGATCAGCAGCACATCCATCATGCTCCATTTTCCCGCCTGTTCCATCACGCGGTAGGTCAGCGCCTTATGTTTACGATGCAAAATGCCGAGCATGCTCAATTCCAACAACAATACAATTTTGACCAGCGGAAACACAATGGAAAACAAGAGCACGATGATCCCCACGAACCAACTTCCCTCTTGTAAAAGCTTAATCGTGCCGATGAGCAGACTTGATTGACTGTGGCGACCTAGGCGTTCAATTTCCAAGATTGGCAACAAGATCGCGGGCCAGTACAGGATAAACGCCGCCGTGGCGAGAGCAGCGGTACGGCCAACCGAATGGTCGCCAAAGCGTTTGATTGTCGAACTGCAACGCGAACAGGCGGCGACTTGGCGCTCGGTGAGCAGTGGGACATGCTGGATCAAGCCGCAGCAGTGACACGCCTGCAGGTCCGAAAGTGAGTTGGCCACGGCAATCTCCCGACGGCAAGCGTTTCAATCACCGTTCTCAAACAAATCATCGGTCGGATAGGGCACGGGCTTGTCGGCGAGTTGGCTAATTGCATTGTGAGCAGCCCGTTGCTCCGATTCCTTTTTGCTCCGGCCCCATGCGGGAGCAAACACGGCAGACGCCACCTGGGCGGCGATCTTGAAACACTTGCTGTGATCGGGCCCTTTTTCATCCAGCAAATTGTAAATCGGCGTCACGCCATGCTCGCGCTGGGCGAAGTGTTGCAATTGCGATTTGTAATTGCCACGAAACTCGCCGGAAACCGTTTGCTCGATCTCGGCCTCGATATGCTTGAGGATAAACGCCTTGGCCGGTTCGATTCCGCCATCCATATAGATGGCCGCAATCAACGATTCCAGCGCCGCGGCGATCACCGAACGAGGAATCTCGGGGTCGGCGGCCATCCCTTTGCCGAGCATCAAAAATTCATGCAGCCCGAGATTCTCGGAAATCGTGGCGCACGTGTCGCGGCTCACGATGACCGATTTGATCTTGGTGAGATCGCCTTCCAGATATTCCGGGTATTGCAGATAGAGTTGTTCACAAACGACAAACCCCAAAATGGCATCGCCCAAAAACTCCATTCGCTCATTGGAAGCTAGGCGATGAGACACTCCCGAGGCATGCTTGAGCGCGGCCGAGAGGTACTCAAGATTGCGAAAGCGGTAGCCGATTTGCTCTTGGCAAGCTTCTAAATCGCTCAGCGTTGTGGAAGTCGAATCAGACAATTCAGCAACTCATCTCGTCCGGCGGACAACAAAAAACCATGGGATGCGATGCTCACTCAAGTCACCTAAGACGCTGTCTCACAAGCAGTTTCGCACTGGCTCTAGGCTACCCACGGACGTAAAAAGTGTCAACTTGAAGGCGTGTCTCGAGCATTATCTCTCGCAAAGGCGCTAAGGCGCAGCTTTCAAGCAGAGTCCTTTGCGCCTCAGCGCCTTAGCGAGAGCTTCTTGGATTTAATTTACGGCAAATTAGGGCACTAACCGTAGTCAACACGGCTGCCCAGAAGAGGTAAGAGCCGATACACTGCAAGATTCCCAGACTTGCCAGCGGCCAAGATTAACATGATTAACACGCTTTATCTGCCCGAACTCCGCGAAATGCTGGCCGCCCAGGATGTGGCCGAGTTGCAGGAGTTCTGCACTGCGCTCCATGCCGGGCGGACGGCGGAGTTCATGGAAGGCCTGACCCCGGACGAAGCTTGGGCCGTGTTGCAGGCGGCTGATCGCAAAACGCGTTCGGAGATATTCGTTTATCTGCCTGAAGATATGCAGGTGGCGATTCTCGAAACGTGCGATCCCAAAGAGTTGAGCCAACTCATCGCCGACATGCCTCCCGACGACCGGGTCGACCTTATCAAGAAGGCCGACCCCGTGATCGTGGAAGAAGTGTTGGCCCTGGTCCCCACGAAGGAACGTCGCGACATCCTGCGGCTGCGGGCCTATCCGGAAGGCACGGCCGGCGCGCTGATGACCACCGAAGTGGCCTTTCTGCCAGAAACATTAACCGTGCGTGAAGCGCTGGAAGAAATCGGCCGAGAGTCGCACGATTTTGAAACGATTTACTACATTTATATCGTCGACGCGGAAATGCACTTGCGGGGACTCGTCTCGGCCCGGCAGTTGGTCACTCACATAAGCAAGCCCAACATGCTGCTTAACGAGTTGATGACCCGCGATTTGGTGACCGTGGTTGCCACGGACGATCAAGAAACCGTGGCCGAGAAGGTGGCCGACTTTAATTTCCTGGCGATTCCCGTTGTCGACAACGAGCAACGACTCGTGGGAATCATTACCCACGACGACGTGATCGACGTGTTGCAAGAAGAAGCCACCCGCGACGCCCATCTCGCGGGTGCCGTGGGACCGTTGACGGAAACCTATCTCGCCACGCCGTGGCTGGAACTCACGAAGCACAGGGGAGGGTGGCTCGCACTCTTGTTTGGCGGTGCCCTGTTGACGACCTTTGCGATGCGCTCCTTCAACGACAAAGTGCAGGAGTTTGCTTGGATCGCGTGGTTCGTGCCGCTGGTGATTTCGACCGGTGGCAATTCGGGCAGCCAATCCGCGACCTTGATGATTCGTGCCCTCACGACCAAGGAAATCTCGCCCGACGATTGGCGGCGGGTCGTGGTGCGCGAACTGGTGATCGGGTTTCTCTTGGGCGCTTGCCTCTCGTTGATTGGCTATTTCGTCGGCTGTTTTATGGCCCCAACATTTATCGATGCGCTGGTGTTGCCGCTGACCATCGTGCTGGTGGTCACCTGCGGGACGCTGTTGGGCTCGCTGCTGCCCCTGTTGTTTCACCGCTTGGGGTTTGATCCCGCTTTGATGAGCACGCCCTTTATCGCTGGTATCAGCGACATTGTGGGGATCGTGCTCTACATGAACGTGGCGGGTTGGTTGCTCAAGGGCGATTTGTGATCACTTGCGACTACACGTCCAACAGCGGCTGGCCCACGTACATTTGCAGCACTTGGCTCTGCACCTTGATCGCCCGAATCAAGACCCAAATCTGATCCTTGCTGAACTGCTCGGGATCGGAGCTGGCCAATTCCTCAAGATCGTAAGTCATCGCCGCGTGTTGATCGGTCGCGGCTTGCAACCGCAGCCCCATCTCGCCCCAGGCGGAGCGGAGTTTTTTCTCGTCGTGCAAATCGTCGAGTCGGTCCGCATTGTTGGAAATCAACAAACACAATCGGGCCACGTCTTGGGGTGTGGCCTCGGGCTGGAGTTCCTGAATCAAGCCCGCAAGTTTTTGGCAATTCATGGAGTCGTTCCTGGGTGCATCAACTAATGTTGGTATTTGGCGGATAACGCGGCGATTCTTGTAAGCCTGCTGAGTACGTCGTCGCTGCGTGAGATAAGATTCCGCTGGGTGACAAGTGTTTGGACGGCGGCCGGTTCTGGCCCCGTTTAAGAAAGTCTAGCTTACAAACACGAGGCAACCCGTTATGATGTAAGTGGCCGACAGGAAAGGACTTTGAGCGTCACGTCGGAAAGCCGCGAACCGCTGCGGAACGCTCGTGTCCGCTGTTCAGCCACGAACTACAATCGCTACAACAGGACTCACGGAATTCGTAATCACTGAGAGCCAACCATGCCCACCCTGGGAGTGAATATCGATCACGTGGCCACCCTGCGGCAGGCGCGGATGACGAACGAGCCTGATCCCGTCTGGGCCGCCACGCTCGCCGAGTTGGGGGGGGCCGATGGGATCACGCTCCACTTGCGCGAAGATCGTCGGCACATCCAAGAGCGCGATCTGCAAGTCCTGGGGCAAACCGTCGCAGTGAAGCTGAATTTGGAACTCGCCTGTAGCGACGACGTGCTGGCAATTGCCTGCCAAGCACGCCCCTATCAAGCGACCTTAGTGCCCGAACGTCGCGAGGAAGTCACCACCGAAGGGGGCCTCGACGTGGTGGGCAATCCTGGGCGCGTCACCGATGCCGTGAAGCAATTGCAAGACGCGGGCATTGTCGTGAGCCTGTTCCTGGACCCCGACCCCGCACAGCTTGCGGCGGGGTTTGCGACCGGGGCAACCGCCGTGGAACTGCATACCGGTGCCTACGCGCATGCCGCCGCAGAGTTCGCCGCGGAGAAACAATTGGCAGCATTGCTCGTCGCGGGGAAGCAAGTCCGTGATGCCGGGCTGACACTGCACGCCGGGCATGGACTTACCTACCGTAATGTCCGCCCCGTTGCCGAGATTCCCCAGATGTGCGAGCTCAACATCGGCCACAGCATCATCTCACGAGCAATCATGGTCGGCCTCGAACAAGCCGTCCGCGACATGAAGCGGCTGATTACCCTTTAGGAGTGTGGGATGCAAAGTCAGGTTGAACCACGACGGCACAACGGTCACGACGAAAATCAGATCGACTAAGTTTTTTATATTTCGTGGTGTTCGTCGTGCCGTCGTGGTTAATTAATTTTGGACATGTTTCATCGGTGTGGGACGATTGCGGTAATGCCCCGGGACTCGTTATCATGCGAAATTCAGACGGTAGAGCAGAACACAGCCGTATTACTCCAAGGAGGAGATTTCCCGATGGGAACCAAAGGACAAGCATTTGCCGGTGTTTCGGTGGCGATAGTCACCCCGTTCAAAAATGATGAAGTTGATTATGCCTGCCTCAAGGAACAGATCGAATTTCAAGTCGCCGCTGGGGTCGCGTGCCTCTGTCCCGTGGGGACAACGGGCGAATCGCCAACCCTTTCCCACGAAGAGCACGAGCGCGTGATCGCCTTCGTTTGTGAGACCGTCAACGGCCGCATCAAGGTCATGCCCGGCACGGGTTCCAACAGCACGGCCGAAGCGTTGCGGCTGACGAAATCCGCGGAAAAGGCGGGGGCCGATGGGGCCTTGCAAGTCGCTCCGTATTACAACAAGCCGACGCAACAGGGCTTTTATGAACACTTCAAGCGCCTGGCCGAGGAAACCAGCCTGCCGCAGTGCATCTACAACATCCCTGGCCGCACGGGCAAGAATATCGAGCCTGAGACAATCATCCGCCTCGCGGAATTGGAAAACATCGCCTTGGTGAAGGAAGCCACCGGTTCGCTCGACCAAGCCTCGGCCGTACTCGCGAATACCAATCTCACCGTGCTCAGCGGCGACGACAGTTTGACGCTCCCCATCATGGCGGTCGGCGGCAGCGGCGTGATTTCCGTCGTGGCGAACATCGTGCCGAAAGATGTCATCGCGATGCTCACGGCTTTCAACGAACAAAAGATCGCCGAGGCCCAAGAGCTGCATTACAAACTCTTTCCCCTCTGCCGCGACATGCTGGGCCTTTCCACGAATCCGATCCCCATCAAAGCCGCGATGAAAATGCTCGGCCGCGACACCGGCGAGCTACGTCTCCCCATGACGCCACTCACGAAAGACGAAGAAGTGTCGTTGCGCAAGACGCTCACGAATTACGGGTTGATGTAAGGAAATGTTTTTTTCGTGAAGCTTGCCCTCGGGGAATACAGCATTGAATAACGAACATTTATACAGTTTTCCAAGGCATCTCTGTCAATGGGCCCACAGTTTTTGTGGATCAGGGGATTCACAAAAAATTTGTGTCGAATAACAAGTTAGGCACTTTTCGAGGCGCGATCCGTGACCCAACCAAAGATCGACCTTTTGGGCGTGTATCGACTGCAAGTCTCAGAGGATCTGTTTCGCGAACAGTTTGACATTCTCTACGGCTTTCCCATGGATGACGCCGAACGAATTGCGGCCGAGCGTCAATGCAGGGAGCAGCTTGAGTCCATCGTGCTGATCGAAGTAATCGTTTCCAATCGCGACAAGCGATTTCGCGTCAGCGGTTTTGGTCAAGGGGAACAAGCTCCTTGGGCCGAAGGGTATTTTTCTGCCGACGGGGAGACTCGCATACCTGTGCGGTGGCCGGATGTGCCGGACGTGGAACCATTGCGAATGGCGTTCTTTATCCATTTTTGGGATCCAGCGGTACCATTGAAAACGAGTTACGGCAATCTCGCTTGTGCGGAGCCTGGGCCGATGTCAGAACGTTTGGCTCGTCTGATACCATTCGAGCCGGTAGATTGATTACGTGCCGTACAAAGCGTTGCACTTGACCGGGCCGGCATGACGGTTTTTTCGAGACATCACGTTCCTTTCAGGCGGCCCGGCAACCTATCTTGGTCGTTAGGCACTATCAGATAAGTTGGAATTCCGTTCGCTTCTATCGCGTCACTTCGTGCTTGAATAACATTATTTTCTCACTCCCGATTCGTGTAATTCGTTCGATTCGTGGTGCAATCTCCGGGCGTTTACGGCTCGCCAATTGGTAATTTTTTTTGTAGAAATAGTCCGCGCAATTTGCTAAAATTAGCCTCGTTAGCATTTTTCAACAGCCGCTTGCGGCTTAGCGAGACTGTAAAAAAGTAGGCCGGAACGAGTTGTGCGAGTTCCGGCAGAGCACAACAAATTGCCGGAACTCGCGTTACTCGTTCCGGCCTACGGTTAATGCAAGATTCAACCCCAAAACTAAATAATCGCTGCAAGGAAACATGAACTTGGCCAAATAAACTGCCATGGCCAAGTTGGACAAGTTGGCCAACTTGCTCGACTCTTAAGGGAAATCTGCGCGGTAAATTCACTCGCTCACAACGACCGTGGCACCTTGGTTTGCTCCCGCGGCGATTACGAATTCGTAATCGCTGAATTCGGCGTGCTCGCGTAGCCGAGCGTGCAGTTCGTCAGCCGCTTGAGAATTCGACAGCAACGCGAACACGGTTGGCCCCCACGAACTTTGGCCGACACCGGCGATGCCTTGCTCACGTAGCCAGGCAATCAGCCGAGCGGTTTGCGGTGACGAGAAGGTGCCACCCTGCACGGGGGCGAAGCACTTGCCCGCGAGACAGCCATAGCGGTAGAGCGCCTCGCTGAAGGTTGCGAAATCGTGGCGTTCACAGGCAGGAATAAGTTGGGAGGTCGTGATTGCCTCCAACTCCTCCGTGATTCCGCGGGAGACAGGCGGCAAGTTGGCGAGTGCGCGATCTTCCGCCGTGCCAGCTTTGCCCGTCGTGTGGCAAGGTGTTAGCAACGCGAACCGCCAAGCGGCGGGAAAGTCACCACGATAAGCTAGTTGACCGAGCGGTTCGTTGGTGCGATGGCCCGCGTCAACCAGAAATCCACCGACTAAGAATCCATATGTGCCGATGGCCGAGCGTCGGCCGCGGCGCGTGAGTTGGCTGAGTCGTAGCGGATCGCGCCAAGGAAAACCCAGCGACTCGGCGAGTCCCGCCGCGAGTGCCAGCCCTAGCTGCGTGCCGACTCCAAGCCCCACATGTTCGCGCGGTGCGGCAAGAACCTGCACATGCACCTCGGGCAGAGTTGGTAACTGCAGGTGGTCGGCAATCGAGGCCGCGAATTTGGCGACGCGCTCGCTGAGCGGCCCGGCCGTTGTGAACCGATCCGCGCTGGTGATCTGCAAATGCACACCGGGCGCGTCGACCATCACCCCCACGCCGCCAAACTGAGGACGCTCAACATCATGCCCCAAGCTCGTGAGACCAAAATGCAAACGACAATTTGTGCGGACTTCAACGCGACGCATCATTCTCTTACTGACTCCGCGAGCGTCTGATCGACATGTTGCCGCAACAGGCGAAAGGCCCGCTGCTCGATGGCCCCGCCCGTTTTATCCACGATTATTTGCAGCCGCGAGAACTCCGCCAAAATTTCAGCGCTCTGCAAGATGTGCAGCCGCGTGGCAAGTATCGCCGCCTCGATGACAGCATGTTGCGCCCGATTGAAGCCGAAGAATTCACGGAGCGTGCCGCGTGCCGTCGTTCGCGCGACCATGTGTGTCCGCTCTTGCGAGTCATCAACCGATTCGATCTCGAACGCGAACCAGCGACACGCATCGGCCAGCACCAGCGGTTTTTCCCGTAAGAATCGGGGTTCGCGGACTAACCCCAGCGCAGCCTCGGCAAAAAGCTCAACATTGTCCGTGATGTGCAGAACGCCGCGGCGAGTTCGCAGCAAGTTTTCAAAGGTCGTCGAAGTGTTGAAAGGCCGCAAGATGAGGATGTTAAAACTGTCATCCACCAACGGTCCCATCGGCGCGATGTTAACCGAGCCGTCGAGATTTTGGGTGGTGACGATCCCTTCCAAAATCCGGCCCGTGGTACCGAGTTGGGGGAGTGCATCCGCAGGCATGTTTGCTTGTGATCTCAAAATGTCACCGGTCCGAGAGGAAGCTGGAATGGTGTGGCCTCTGCGAAACAAAATTCCGACTCGGCCAGGTCAGAGATGTTTTTATCAACTTTTATACCAGCAATGTAAAGAAAATTTGCCAGCAGCTGAAAACCGTGCTCCGTGAGCGTGGCCTCGGGATGAAATTGGACCCCATGCAAGGGAAACTGATTATGTTGAAACGCCATGATGATGTTGTCCCAACTGCGCGCGGTGACGGAGAATTCCACCGGCAAGGTTTGTTCATCAATGATCAGCGAATGGTAGCGACACACTGCGAAAGGGGAGGGAATGCCGGTGAATAGCCCGGTGCCATCGTGCGTGACTTGCGAAGTGCGGCCATGCATCGGTTCCGGGGCGCGAATTATTTTCGCTCCGAAGGCCGCGGCTAGGGTTTGGTGGCCGAGGCACACGCCTAAAAGCGGAAATTCATGATACAACTCGCTCACTAACGCTAGGCTGTTACCCGCTTCGCGGGGAGTACAGGGTCCAGGGGAAAGCACGATGGCCTGCGGCGCGAGGCGACGGACCGTGCTCACATCGAGCGCATCATTGCGCACGACAAGCGTTTCCTGGCCGAGCCGCCGAATGTAGCGGGCCAGATTGTGGACGAAGCTGTCGTAGTTGTCGACCAGGAGAATCATGGAAATCACACTAACACAGATCGAGTGCGTGGAGCAGTCCCCGGGCTTTGTGCCAGGTTTCGCGGTATTCGTCGAGCGGATCCGACTGCGCCACGATGCCGCCCCCCACCGGCATCTGCCACCAGCCACCGCCAGCCGTGATGGTTCTTATGAGGATACTGCTGTCCATTTGGCCGTCAAAGCCGATGTAGGCCAGCGAGCCGCAATAAGCCCCGCGCGCGGTCGGCTCCAACTCGGCGATGATTTCCATCGCACGGATTTTCGGCGCACCAGTGATCGAACCACCAGGAAAACAAGCTCGCAAGAGATCGAAAGGAGTCGCATCATCACGAAGCGTGCCTCTCACGGCGGAAACGAGATGCTTCACATGGGCGTAAGTTTCCACACCACAAAGCTCCGCCACTTCGACGCTGTTGCTCGTACAGACGCGGGAAAAATCGTTGCGCATGAGATCAACGATCATGACATTCTCGGTCCGATCTTTTTCGCTCAGTTGCAGTTCGTCCCCCGTGAACAAATCGGCTTCGGGAGAAGCGGATCGGCCGCGAGTTCCCTTGATGGGACGAGTTTCGGCCGTGCGACCGCGAAGCTGCAAAAAGCACTCGGGCGAACTACTACAAATCTGCCAGTCACCCAAATTCAAAAAGCCCGCGTAAGGGGCAGGATTCTTCTCGCGGAGTTTCAAGTATAACGAGACCGAATCACACTTAGCGGGGCAGAGCAACCGCTGCGCGAGATTCACCTGAAACACGTCCCCCGCGTGGATGTATTCCACCGCGCGGCGGACCATGGTTTGATACTCGGCGGCAGACATGTTGCTGGTGACGTCAGCCAAGCCGATCTCGAATTGCGAGGCCAGCGAAGATTTGGGTACGTTTACGGTTGGCGAAGCTCGAAGAAATCGCGGCGGATTTTCAAGAACACCACGAAAATAAGTCAACCGTTGTTCGGCACGATGCCGACGCGCCGTAGGCTCAAGCTCAGGAAAACCTTGCGAGATCAGCCAGGCTCGGTTTTCGTGATGATCGAAGGCGAAGACGACGTCGTAAAAGCCCACCGCCATGTCGGAAATTGGAAAGTCTGTCACGCGCGCGGTAGGAATTATCTCAAGACTGCGACCCAAATCGTAACCCAACAGACCCGCCACGCCCCCTTGGAACGGAGGCAAATTGGGGATGGTTGTGTTGGAAAATTCTTGGCAACGCTCCGAGATGCGAGCGAGCGGATCGTCAGCACTTGCCGAGGCTTCCACCCAATCAAAGGGGTCTGCTGCCACAAATGAATAACGTCCTAATCGCCCAAACTCCGCCACGCTGTCGAAAAACACCACATGCGGCAAGTGCGCGAGGCGTTGAAACACGTCAACCGCCGACAACCCGCGCGGCAACTCAGCAACACATGGCAAGTCACTCTTACTCACGACTGCTCGCTCCGCGTCTCGCGTTGGAGATAGTGCAGTTGCTCGGGTTCCGTGGCCAAACCCCAATCAAGGGCTTCATCTTGCACATAGTTTTTACCCAGCGTGAGTGCGATGCGCGCTTTTGCAAGTTCGTAACCCAAGTAGAAGGCATGGCTGGGGTTGAGATTCTTGGGCAAGCCACCCTCGGGACCAGATCGTCGCAAGGTTTCCATCAACTCGAATGGATCCGCGTGCTGTAAATGCAGATTGCTGGAAACGAGATGTATCGCACTCTCCGCGAGGAAGATTCGATAGTTATTGTCACGAATTTCGGCGGCTAATTTTTCGAGTTGCTCGTTTGTTGGGCTGGTGATTTGCTCATCGCGGAGCATGATGAGCCGAGGTTCAACGTGCTTGGGTAACACCTGATTGTTTACTGCATGGTGCATCAAGCGACGGGCAAGATCACATTCCTTGACACTTGTGCGAGCCCAGGGGATCACTTGCGTTGTCAGCACGCTGTGGATTGAAAGCTCCTGGCAAAAACCCAAGAGCAGTACGTTAATCCCCGCTGAATCGGCGTCGGTCAATTCCGTGAGGTTGCCGATGCCCATGAGCATTTCCGCGTCGGGATAACGGCGGCGCGTTTCCAAATAGCGGCCCAGACTTTCCGCAAAGCCGAACGAAATGGGCTCGAGAATTGGATCGATGCGCAACGGCACTCCCGCCGACGCCAGGAATTCCACCGTGTCGTCGAGACCGGCGAGAGTTTTCGGATCGTCGGGTATCGCCACCACCTCGATGCCCCAATCAAGTGCCGCCTCACGATTCGAGGAATTGACGCTCAACACCAATTCGGCACCAGCGTGAGCAGCCGCTGCAATTTCGACGGGATTCAAACTGTCAATCGAAACGCGCAGCCCAAGATCGCATAAGGCAGTCACTGCCTCAGACACGCCCGACCAAGTGCCGCCGGGGTCGCAACCGAGATCGATCACATCGGCACCGTCGTGGGCGTATTTCTCGGCGATGCTGATGATCTCAGCGAGCGGCAAGCGTGGGCAGTTGTTGATCTCCGCCAAAATCTCGATGTCGTAGGCACCGTATTCCGTGGGCTGCGATTCACGAGAAAAATACTTCGGCAGTTGCCGCAAATCGCGCGGCCCGCAATGCACCGGCAGATTGGTCAAGGCCGTGAGGGGGGCGAGATCTCCCTCGCAATAACCGGGAATGATGATTTGAGTGGCTTGTGATGGAACACGCAGATGCTTGGCAATCCAAGTGGGGGTCATCAACGCGGCCACCGTGATCGGCAGTACGTCGATGGTGTAAGCAAATCCGACTTGCCGCGCCAGTTCGGGAAGCAATTGTTCCAACGCATGACAGGCGAGGCGACCCGTAACAAAATGGATATGCTCGTGATGCTCGTGAGCCATTTTTGAAAGCCTGACTGAACGGAATTAATTCCATCCGCTCTGATCCGCCGAGCCCGCAAAACCGCCGTCGGCGTTAATGACCTGGCCGTTAACAAACGCTGCTTCTGGTGAGGCGAGAAAGCGGACAACACGGGCGACGTCTTCCGGTTGGCCCCAGCGACCTGACAGCGATTCGCTCTTGGCGCGGGCTTGCCAATATTCTGATGTACCCTCGCCCCACTTGGTTTGAATCCAACCCGGTGCCACGCAGTTGACGCGAACCTGGGGAGCCAACGACTTGGCCAAGCTCCGCGTGAACGCCATCACGGCTCCTTTGACGGTCGCAAAAAACTCGCCGCTGTCGCCGGCCATGCCTGTCTCTGCTTGAGACCAGCCTATGTTGATAATCGAGCCGCCACCACGCTCCTTCATTTTGCCGCCAAAAGCGCGGGAGAGATGCACCGTGCCCAGCACATCGAGTTGCCACAGAGCAGATAGTTTTTCATTGAAGCTCCACTCGTTAGCTTCGCCAGTCAGAACATCAAAGCCCGCGTTGTTCACTAAAATGTCAAGCTGACCAATGTGCCAGGCACGATCAATGAAACTCTCTCGTGCCAAGTTGTCGGAGAGATCGCAGGCGAGCACTTCCACCGAATTTTTTTTCTGCTGTAACTCGGCGGCCAGTTTTTTCGCTTGGTCTAGGTGGTGATTGCCGTGGAGGATCAGATTTGCACCCGCGTCAGCCAATGCTCGGGCGATGGCCGTGCCGATGCCCCCGGAGCTTCCCGTCACTAAAGCCCATTTTCCGGTGAGGGATTCAGAGGATGAAAATTCCATAGAAATTGTCACAGCAGAAACCGCAAATATTTCAGCTCAAAGGAGAAAAAGGACTCCACCTCGTTTGTAGTCCTCACGCAGGGTACACGCAAGCTATTCTCGGCCCGTGAACCCGAGTTGTCAGCCTGCGGGTAGAGTCCTAACATATTCAAGGTTAAACAGAGCGTATCAACTGAAAAAGGAACTGAGAGTGGCTTCTGAAATGGTATCCGAAAATGGCCCGGCAACGGTGGGAAGGGCGCGTTTCCGCTGGCTTCCCCTAGTCTGGACGATCTTAGTTGTGGGGGTCTGCCTATCCATTCAATTGGGTAACGCTGACCAGGACGTCAAGAATTTCTCGATCTTGCTGGGGCTGGGCGCCCTCTTTTTAGGTTTGTCAGCTTGGACGTTATTTCTCAGCGGTTATGAAACCCGCAAACGCCTGCGGCTGGCCTTGGCACCCTGGGCGGTTGCTTTGTTGTTTTGGTCAACGGTCGATATTGTCAATAATTGGTGATGTGGCAATGGTCGGCTGGCGCTGGCGGTGGAGTGCGAAGCCAGATCAGAAGCTGGTTGTTCCCGTGGAGAACAATCAAGAAATCGCGGAATGGCAAACGACTCCTCACGACTATCCGCGTTTTTTGGGGAACGGCTATTGGGCCGAGGTTGCGGATGTGGAATTGGCCACCGATTGGTCGGTGAACGCCCCGCAAGAAAAATGGCGTACCGAAGCGGGTGCGGGTTGGTCGGGCTTTGCTTTGGTGGGCGACTACGCGATTACCCAAGAGCAACGTGGAGATCAAGAGTTAGTCGTCTGTTATCGCATCAGCACCGAGAATCCCGAAGGCGAAACCGTGTGGAGTCATGCCGATACGGTGAGGTTTGATCCTGGCGGGGCAGGGGCCTTGGGCGGAATCGGCCCGCGCGCGACGCCGACCGTTTACGACGGCAAAGTCTACACCGTTGGTGCTACTGGTATTTTCAATTGCCTCGATGCTCGTTCGGGGAAAGTTTTGTGGACCCACGATACCTTGCAGGAAGGCGACACGACAAACATCATGTGGGGCAAAGCCAGTTCGCCCTTGATTGTCGAGCAGACCTCGGGGCCAACTCTTGTTGTGGTGAGTGTTGGCGCACCCACGGGATCACTTGTCGCTTATGACGCGGAATCTGGCAAGCCAGTTTGGTCCGCGGGAGCCAATCGGTCGTCCTATGCGTCGCCCGTGCTCACGGAGCTTTTGGGCGAGCAATTGATTTTAAGTATTAACGAAGACCTTATCACCGCACACCGCATATCGGATGGTGAGATCGTGTGGGAACATGATTGGCTAGGCAATAGCGACAGCGACGCGACAACTTCGCAGCCGATCCCACTTCCAGGCGAGAAGCTATTTCTCTCCAAGGGTTATGGTGTTGGGTCTACTTTATTGCAATTGTCGCGTGATGAGAGCGGTAAAATCGTTGCTGAAGCGCTATGGAATCCGCCGATTCGGCAGGTGATGAAAACCAAAATGGGGAACGTCGTGATTCTCGATGGCTATGTCTACGGAGTCGATGGCGGCATCTTGCAGTGCATTGATTTGGAAGAGGGCAAAAGCCAGTGGAAGAAACGCCGTTTACCAGCAATCGGCCATGGGCAGATGATGTTGATCGGTAATGCGCTCGTTGTGCTTTCGGAATCTGGCGAGCTTATCCTCGTCGAGCCAACTCCCGAGGAATATCGAGAGCTTGCGGCCATGCGGGTGTTCCCGGCAGATCAAGTCACCTGGAACAATCCTGCGTTTAGTTCGCCGTATTTGCTATTACGAAACGGAAACCAGGCCGTTTGCTTGGAGATGCCGCTGGTCGAAAAGCCGATTGCCACTGCCCAGCGATGAGCTTTATTTTGGCACGTTTTCCAAGAGCCAATTTTCCAAGATCACATGGTTCACATAGGGTGCGCGGAGGAGATTGGTCCGAGCCGGCAACAGTCCCGCCAACCAGGAATGCCGGGCGATTCCCGAGACGGCTCGCATACTGAGGCTGCCGAGCGAATTCCCTGCCATCTCTTCCCGTATATTCTCGCTAAGCCGCGTGAACGTGGCAAGGATCAAGTTGGGTTCGGGACCAACATGAATCACCGTCTCAATGCCCGCACCCAGGCAATAGTCGACGGCATCCCACAGCCGCTGAGGTTGGTCGACCCATTGGCGGAGAATTTCGCGTGGCGAACTGTCGATGTAGCTTTGTTTGCCGGTGACGAGCGAAAACACCGGAGGGGAGGGGGGGCCATTACCCCCAGGCAAGGTTTCGAGCATCACGGCGGCTCGGTCGGGGATATTGCGTTGTCGGGCAATTGGCGTATGCAAAGGAGGCCAGCGATTGTCGTTGATGCGAAGTTGGGCGCGATGGGGCAGCGAATGTTTCATCAATTCACGAAAGCGGGAAATCGTGTCTCGTTGACCCAACAAGAGATAAGTATTGGGCGAGAGAATCGAGGAAACGCCGATTGTGCCGTGACCTTCACAGGTGATAACCTCGCATAAGTGCCGGACTTGCGCATATTTAATGACTGGTCCGCGTGAAAAAAGCACGCCCATCGTCACGTCGGCGGCAAGTTCCACGGCGTCGGCTGCCATGGCCAAGGGGACGCGGATCATGTGATCGGGGGCAAAAATGCCCGCGCAGCTCACGGCCACAAGCTCGCCGAGGCTGAAACCGAACGACAAGCCGACGCGCGTGGTGTCGATTTCGTGAATCTCCTGGAGTAAGCGGAGTTGTGCGACCTCGGCCGCGACAATGATGGCAATCGCTTCGGCATAAGCTTCGATGCCGGGTTCGCGATTCTCTAAGATGCGATTGGCGAGATCGACGGGCCGACCGATCACATCCGCGCAGACCTCGCCGAAGCGCCGTAATTCAAATTCAACGATTGTTCGATAGGCGGGCTCCGCAAGGAGTTCTCTCGTGCGACCCAAGTTGGTCACGTTATAGCCGCGAAAAGCCAGGGCGGCTTGTCTAATATCGTTGGCTAGGAGAGTGGACATAATTTCTCACCGCTCGGAACGCAATGCTTGGGATATCGGTCTTACGCACTAAGGGTGGAAATCGTTCTGGCAATAACGCGTATTGTGCATAAGAGACGGACTGTAGGGATTGTAGCTAAAGTCTCAGTATCGCACTTCCATGTTCGTCGTAATTTGCTCAATGGGAAGGTAATTATCCAGTGGCATTCGCGGTGCGCTTCATGGGTTTCAGTCTGCCTGGAGAGGAGAATTAAACTAACTTTATGTGGAGATTCGGGCGTTCTGTCAGAGGATTGGAACGCAAAGTCAACACTTGGAAAAGGGGCATCGTTATGCTGACTGCAAATGACATCATGACCGACAATGTGGTGACCATTGGACCCAATGCCACGGTCCAAGAGGCCATAGAAATCGTATTGCAGCAAAAAATCTCAGGTTTGCCGGTGGTTGACGCCAATGATCGACTGATCGGGATCGTCACCGAATTTGCCCTGTTGGCGATTGCCTACGATGAGGAAGTTCGGCAAGAAAAAGTTCTCAAACACATGACCACCGAGTTAATCACGGTGTCTCCGCAAGATCCGATTCGCAAAGTGGCTGACCTGTGCATCATGCATCGCGTGCGGCGAGTTCCCGTCATAGAAAATGGCCGTTTGATTGGACTGATTGCTCGCTGCGACGTGCTCAAGGGTATCTATGAGGTAACCAAACCGGCCTGTGCGGTTTGATCGCCATTGCGGGAAATACAGCCGTGTTACCTGTGGGCAAGATTTGACTATAGGCATGAGGTTCACACAGGTGACATCTATGTTCGTAAATGAACGAGCTCGACATGGCGGTTTATGGCGTTGGACGCTTTGTTTGGCCGTTGGCTTGCTAGGGCCCCTCGCCGCAGTAGGCTCTCCCTATTCTGATTTGACGTTGTCGCATGGGCCAGTGGCCTATTGGCGACTTGGTGAAAGTTCGGGTACGACCGCCGTTGATGTCACGGGTACTCATAGTGGCACCTATCAGAATAGCGTGACGCTTGGAGCAAACGGCGCCGTCGCGGGCGACGCCGACATGGCCGCGACCTTTGCTGGTGGCGCCAACGACCGCGTTCAGGTGAATCCCTTTGGCGTCTCGGGTTCAGGGATCACGATTCTAGCTTGGTTCAAATCGAATGGTTTTGGCGACGATCGCTTCGTGGCCAAAGCCACGAGCACAGCCACTGCCAACACACATTGGGCTTTGGGAATCGGCAGCAGCACCCAACTTAAGGCGCAAATCAAGATTAGCGGCACAACCCGAGAGATTCTGTCGTCGGTCAGCACCATGTCGACCGGCGTGTGGTACTTCGTCGCAGTGACCTACGACGGATCGACCATGCGCGTCTATCTGGATGGCGTGCAGGTTGGTAGCGCCGCTTATGCCGGTACGGTATCCAATGATGCGGCGGTTGCCATCGGTCTGGGCAATTTGCCGTCGGGTGCAGGTAACCGCGCTTTCAACGGAGTTCTCGACGAGACTGCCATATTCAGCAGTGCACTTACGGCCGCGCAAATCTCCGCACTGTACAGCACGGCTGGTGGAGGTTTACGCGGACACTGGAAGCTCGTTGAAACAAGTGGCACGACAAGCGTCGATTCATCGGTTCAACTCAACAATGGAACTTACACCAATGGCGTCATTCTAGGTAGCAACGGGCCATACCCTGGAGCTGGTGACAAAGCAGCCAACTTCGATGGCAGCAATGATTACGTCGCGATTCCAAACGAGAGCAGGTACGACCTAACCGGCCCGATGGCCGTCGCTGCCTGGATTAAGGTTGACGTGTTCGATGACCCAGAGCAAGCGATCGTCACCAAAGGAAACGATGCCTGGAGATTACAGCGTGATGGCAGCAACAACGGTGTAAATTTTTATTGTCGGAACCTAACGACGAATACCGTGGCGAGCTCTGTCAACGTCAACGACGGCCGTTGGCACCACGTGGCCGGTGTTTACACCGGCAGCCAGCTCCAGATCTATGTGGACGGCGTTCTGAGCAACTCGGTGAGCAGTACGGGAACAATTCTGGCGAATAATCGTGCCGTGGCCATCGGGCGCAACATCCAAGGCGCTGGCCGTCAGTTCGATGGCTCTATCCACGATGTGCGTATTTACAGCCGAGCACTAAGCCAGCCCGAAGTTGCATTACTTTATGGTCTCGTGGGGCACTGGAAATTTGACGAAGCAGCCGGTGCGATTGCCTCTGACAGTTCGGGCATGGGCAATAATGCCACCATTAATGGTGCTTCTTGGACGAGTGACTGTTCTGGCAATACGGCATTGGATTTCGACGGAATCAACGACCGTGCGACGACAAACTCGAACTTTACACCGCCAGCCAATGGTGCAGTCGCTTTCTGGATGCGGGGATCCGGTACGTCTGCAGTGCGGCAGAGACTTTTCGGTATCAACGGTGATTGGGAAGCACGCCTCGAACCAACCGGCACGATCTCGTTTGACCTTGGTGGTTCTCCCTACGTGGGTAACGAACCCTTTGCGTCAACAGTCGTGGACGAACTGGATAGGTGGTATCACATTGTGGCTGTATTTGACGCCAGCACCGAAGCCTATTCGGTTTATGTCGATGGTGAGCTCACTGCGAGTGGCATTAGTCCCGTAAATCTTGTCGCCCAACCGGCAGGTATCTTATCTTTTGGCACTCGCACAGGCAGCTCCGAATATTGGCAAGGAGCCTTGCGTGGTTTCCGCATCTACAATCGTGCGATTTCAACTTCCGAAATTGCCGAACTGGCAGGGATGATTGCCCGTTGGCAACTCAATGAATCGAGCGGAACGGTAGCTACCGATTCGAGCGTGGCAGCAAACAATGCCAACTACGTGGGCAGTCCGACGTTGGGCGTCAGCAGCTCGAATTCGGCGACCAACGGCACGGCGGTGGAGCTTAATGGTACGAGCCAATATCTCAGTTCAGGAAAAAGTTTGTTAAATGGACTGTCAAAATTTACTCTCGCGGCGTGGATGCGGCCCGATAGCCTAACTCCTGATAAGTCTTTTCTTGGGCAGAATGGATTGATCGAATTAGGAATCGACACCCAAACGGACCTGATCGACCTGTGGACAAGTAGTGGTGGGTCGCTAAGTGCAACCGCGCAACTGGCAGCTTCCAAATGGTCACACGTTGTGGCTGTCGGCGACGGTTTAGGACTGAGAATCTATGTGAATGGCGTGGAAGTGGGCTCGGGGGGTACTTTCACGGCCAGCTATGGGTCCAACACGGGCACGTTCAAGATTGGGGAAGGTGTGCTTTCCTCGTCGGGAACTTATTTCGATGGCAGATTTGATGACGTGCGTGTCTACAGCCGCGCTTTGTGTCCCGAGGAGATCAACGCCATCTATCAAGGGGGCCGCCCGGCTGGTGTGCGGATCATTCGCTGGATCGAGACCCGCTGAGAAGTGTGCTAAGGCCGAATTGTGTTGAACGACTTAGTGATCGCCTGGCACGGAATTCAAGGTATGACCATCGATGCGATGTGTCGTCGAATTCATCGAGTAGGCTGAACCTGAAACAGGGCAAACTGGAATGCCCTGGGGAAAGTAATCGGGAACGGCTAGATCGCTAAGGTCACTGGGAAAGCTGCCGTTGCTCACGCCGTAACGTTCGATGGCGCCGTTCAGTTCGATGCGATTGTGCCGACAGGCTTTGCACTTGGCAGTGTCCGTCGACTGAGAAACTCGCGCTATGACCACGCTGGCGATGATCGATACCAGCACGACAACCAGCATCAGTTCCAGCAGCGAAAGCCCTAGCCTAAAACCTGCACGATGGATGCACATCGGAGTGATTTCCCTGCTTGATTCTTGCAGACGAGCGCAATTTCGCTTTCCTGCGGTAGAAGTATTTATGCAAATCTAGCTTGCTATCACTCATTGAGCGGGCTGCCAGACGAGCTTGTTTCGCCAAGTGTAACGCTTGTGAGAGATTTTCTGATTTTAGGGATTACTGAGGGCGGCAAGGCGACGTTGAGAAATCACAGCGACATGTTGCTTTGACTCGACCAGAAGGCAAGCTACGGTTGTGCGTTGGAGTGCGCCCTGACAGCGGCTTCCCAGCGAGAACTCCCGAAGCACCAGTAAAAATCATGACTCAACAGCGTTGTAACATCCTCCTCGTGGAAGAAGAACCGATCTTGCGCGAAATTACCGCGTTTCGGCTGGAACTTCTGGGGTATGAGGTGAGTTCGTGGGAAGGTGCAAACTCCGCGAATGAGTGGCTGCTCACACAGCTTCCTCAATTGATTGTGGTCGGGCAGGTCGCGGAGACGGGCGCGTTTGATTTTCTGAATCAATTGAGTAATGAGCCGCGGACGAGCGAAATCCCAGTCATTTTCCTTTCTGGCAGTTCTGACTTGGAAGATGTCCAGAAGGCCTACAACGCCGGTGCGGACGAATTCCTGGTCACTCCCTTTGATCCACTCACATTGGAAAAGAAGGTCGAAGAATTGATCGGCGCTTCGCGAGTCGTGAAGACCTAGTTCTCTCTCAAGTAGAGTTGATAAATGGCACGTTTAGGCGACATCCTGGTTAGGCACGGCTGGATCACCGAAGGGCAGGTCCAAAGCGCTATTTCCACGCAAGGATCGGAACGTGGTTTATTAGGCACGATTCTTGTCCGGCGCGGTCTGATCACGAGCGATCAACTCGGTCAGGCACTGGCTGAGCAATATGGTGTTCCCTTTATGGAAGTCGTGCCGGAAGGCATCAACCCGCAAGTCGTGCGACTGTTGCCCGAGGATTTGGCTCGTCATCACAAAGTTGTTCCGGTTGGCGTGACCAAGCGAACACTGCAATTGGCGATGGTGGCACCCGACGATATTGATGTGATCTCGGAAACGGAACTGATCACTGGTTACAAAGTGATTCCGCTGGTGGCCCTGCAGAATGCAATTGAAGGTGCGCTTGATCGCGGGTTCGACGACCGTGTAGTCGCTCGACAAACAATCGTCGACATGAAGATGGCAGACCTTGCCGCCGCGGAAAGCTTGATCGGCGAAGAACTCGCATCAGAAGTCATTATTGATGAGGATCAAACGCCTGTCGTGCGGCTTGTCCGCGCGATACTGATGGGTGCCATCAATGCCGGCTCGAGTGATATTCATCTGGAGCCGCATCATCCCGAAATGCGAGTGCGCTATCGTGTAGACGGCGAGTTGCAGGCGGTCATGACGATTCCACGTCACATCGAAGAATCGGTGGTGGCTCGTATAAAAGTCATGGCTGATATGGACACGACCGAAAACCGGCGTCCTCAGGATGGCCAGCTTACTGTCAGCGAAGTCACCGGCCGGGTAAACTTCCGCGTGAGCACGATTCCCACGGTCGGTGGTGAAAAAGTGGTGATGCGTCTGTTGGACGAAGGGAGCCGCATTTTCCAACTCGATCAACTCGGTCTCTGGGACCGCGATTTGAAGAAAATTCAAGAGTTGCTCGACAAGCCACACGGCATGATCGTCGTGACAGGGCCCACGGGTTCGGGCAAGAGCACGACCATGTATGCTTTGCTCTCGAAGCTCAACGCCGTGAGCCGCAATATCGTCACGGTGGAAGACCCCGTCGAGTATCGCCTGCCTGGCATCAATCAAGTGGCTTCGGACAATGAACACGGTTTGGGCTTCGCGAACGCCTTGAAGTACATCATGCGGCAAGACCCCGACGTGATTATGCTCGGCGAAATTCGCGATCACGAAACCGCTTCCACCGCCGTGCAAGCGGCCTTAACGGGCCACTTACTCATAAGCACGTTGCACACCAACGATGCCGTGGGAGCCGTCACCCGTCTGAATGACCTGGGCATTGATAGCTTCAAGACAGGTGGAGCTTTGCTGGGATCGATTGCACAACGGCTGCTGCGGTCGATCTGCAACAACTGCAAGGAGCCTGTGACGCCGAATGAACATTTCCTGGCTGCCTTGCGACATAACACGAAAATCCCGGAGGATACCGTGTTTTTCGCTGGCCGTGGCTGTAAAAAGTGTCTCGGCAGTGGCTATGCGGGTCGGATTCCCATTTACGAAATCATGATGGTGACGCCAAGCCTAGCCATGGCCATCGAAAAAGGACTGCCCAGCTCAAAGCTCCGTGAGATTGCCTTACAGGAGGGAATGGTGGAACTAGCGACGGCTGGGTTGGAACAAGTGATTGCCGGTCGTACCACCGTCGAAGAAGTTTTCTTCAAGGTTTCAAGCTAACGAGTCAGCACCATGTCACGCCACAAGCGAATTGCTGCCGGTGCCACCGCCACGGGGGCTGCGCGCCCGGCGTTTGATTTGGCAGCATGGTGGCAATCATTTTCCGGGGCCAACAAAAAAGCAGAGCGACTCAAGCCGCATGAGCTCACATTCATCTTGCGCACGCTTTCCACGCTAGTCAGCAATGGTGTCTCACTTCCTAAAGCGTTGGCAACACTGGCCCGCGAAGATACGCTCGCCAAGCATCGCCATCTGCTGGAATCACTGCGACGCAAAGTCGAGTCAGGCGTGTCGTTTAGTGCCGCGCTGAATCAGTTTCCGCAGGTTTGCGATCCTATTACGGCCAGCCAAATTCGTTTGGGCGAACGCTCGGGCACGTTGTCAGAAACCTTGCAGCATCTGTCAGAAAACCGCGGCAAAAGTGCCGAACTGAAGCAAGCAGTTATCAAAAAACTGGCTTATCCGTGCTTGCTCATCACGCTCGGCAGCGGATTGTTGACTTTTTTGCTGATGTATGTTGTGCCGGTATTTGAAGAAACTTATGCGAATGCCAAGGTTCCGCTGCCGCTGATAACACGGATGCTCATTAGCTTCTCCGGAATTGTGCAAGCCTATGGTCCTTATATGTTGGGTTTTGTCATTCTTACGGCGGCCACCGTGCAACAATTGCGTAAGCGCGAAGAATTCGCCGTGCTGATGGATCGGGGAATACTCCGTGTACCGGTCGTCGGAAAATGGATTCGTGACATGGCGGTTTTACAACTGATGGAAGTGCTGCACAGCTTGATGTCTGCTGGCTATAACCTAGCGGAGGCGGTCCGCGAGACGGCCCAATCCGTTGGGAATCGTGCCGTCCGCCAAGGGGTTCGCGATTTGCAAATTGCGATCAATCGTGGCGAACGTTTCAGTCGCGAGCTGGAGCGCCACGAAGACATGTTTCCACCGATTGTGAACCAATTGGTGATCGTGGGAGAAAGTACAGGCCAGCTCACGCGAGCCACCAAAGATATTTGCGACTATCTGCGACACGAGATCGAACGCAAGACGAGCCTATTAGTTGGCGCGCTCGAGCCGATTCTGACGATCGGTCTCGCCAGCGCGATAGCTGTTGTGCTGCTGGCTATCTATCTACCCATGTTCGACATGGTCAACACGATTAGCAAATAAATAGTTATCAAGGTCATTAATTGTGATAAGAGTAACACAGCGTTGTGACGGTTTCTCGCTTGTGGAACTGATGGGCGTGCTGGCGATCCTTGGGCTACTAGCCGGCATCATTCTTCCCCGAGTGCTGAGTGGCGATGAAAGCGCCAAAAGTGCCGCTTGCGCGACTTACAAGAGTGATATCGAGATCCAGGCCGAGTTGTGGATGCACAACTTAGGTTCTTGGCCCGCGGCGAATTTGAGCAATATCGGGGCAGATATCAATTACTTTCCAGCAGGCCTCCCCACCTGTCCCGTGGATGGCAGTAGCTACACCATCGACCCCCTCACCGGCAGGGTTTCTGGGCATAACCATTAAAAGCGTAATATTTTTTTCGCGCAGCGCAATTTGTAACCTAAGTTTCGATAGTGAGCGGTAAAACGCAGGAAATCTCGCAAGAAATTGCATCACAACATAAGTCCTCTGAGGAGAACCTGACCATGAAGTCGCGGAACCAAAGCAAGACGAGTGGTTTTTCGCTGCTTGAATTGTTGGCAGTCGTGACGATTCTCGGCATTATTGCCGCGATCATCATTCCACGCGTGACAGTTTCAAGCGACACAGCTAAGCAGCGCGTCAGCGAACACCACAAGGCGACGATCAACGCCGCCGTGGAGCGTTTTTACATCGACAACAATACTTGGCCAGCCGCGGACCTCTCGGATATCGGTGCTGACGTGAACTACTTTCCGGATGGCATTCCGACCAATCCGGTCGATAACAGTGCCTATTCGTTGAACACTACGACCCACCGCGTGAACTAGCATGGCGGGGAGATTGACCCCCATGAACGGTTGTTACACAAGTACGATTTTCATGGCTCGACGAGCTCCGGTGCGTCGAGCCATGAGCTTTTTGGAACTAGCCGTTGTCGTGGCGATTGTGGGGATGTTGACCGTTGCAGCCATCACTACCTTCGGTAGCTCGACTCTCGGCAACGGTGGTGCGGAAGGTTTTGTAAGAAAGTTGTCGCTGGCGTTAGTTCACGCACGACGTGCGACTATCTCCACGGGCGACAATCACTACGTACAGCTTTCACCTTCGGCAGGTAACGCCACGAGTTTCGCGCTCTACCGCCGCACCGGTGCTGGAAATATCCAGGTCGATGCGCCGCGTCCCGTGCCTCAAGATGTCACGGTCAGTTCTTCCCATGCCGCCCTGGAGTTCGACTTTGATGGGGCCGCCCTGGCGGGTTATACCATCGATGTGGCTGGTGAACAGCGAAGTTGGAATCTGGCCGTTGTGACGCTTACTGGCAGCTTATCGGTCACTGAAACCACGCCCTAATCTTTTCGGGATGGTCTCTACGGGTTGTAAGGAATAACGGCCGACCACGGCAACTTCCATAACCTATCTTTTCCTGGGGATTTGCGCGATTTTTAGCGCTGATTCCAGAGTCAATTGAGGTATTGGATAAATCCAAATGTCACGTCTTACTGTCAGCGGAAACTCAAATTGCAGTCGCAGTCGGCGCAAGTTCTCCGAGCGAGGAGCGTTTTCACTCTTGGAAATGGTGATGGCGGCCACGCTGGTAGCAGGAACTTTGGTGCCAACGATGGCGGTGATGCGCGATGCGATGGCTAAAAGCCGCGATCTCAATCGACGAAATCTGCTCTCGAACTACGCGGTTAGCGTGCTTGAAACGCAAGCTGCGGTGGCGATGAAAAATTGGACAAGCACCACGACCTCCGGAAACTTTACGGCAGATGGCCATGCCAGTATTCGTTATACCGCTACCCTCTCCGATGCCCCCGCCAGTGGGGGAATCACGGGGCAATTAATGCATATTCAAGTCAACGTCTTTGACGACGCCGACAATGACGCGACAGCCGATGCCAATGAACTGAGCGTGCTCTACCGGACGAAAGTTGCCCACTTGCAATCGTATGAAGATGAAGAATAGCAAGCAATACAAGCACGGATTCACTTTGCTGGAGCTTATGGTCACGACGGCCATGCTGGCAGTGTTGACGACGGCCACGATGGTGTTGGTACGAACTTCGTACTCGGCTTGGAATCGGCATGAAGAAGATCAAGAAGTTCGCCAAGCGGGAATCGCCGTGTTGCGGCACATTGTACGGCACGTGCGGCAGGCAACCTCGGTGACCGTGATTTCGAGTGCCGCGGATAACTCGGGAAGTCTTTCCGTGTTAACTGCGAGCGGCCAAACATTGGTGTGGGACCATGATGCGGGAACAAAGCGTGTTCTCTTTGGTGTCACAACTGCGAATCAGCTACTTGCCACGGGAATCGAGGAGCTCAACTTTGTTGCTCTCCGTAGCGATGGCACCACGCCAACGACCGACGTGGGATTGATTCATTCGATTCGAGCAACGACAGAAGTAGAACTGGTCCGCCCTACCGGAACCGAAGCGGTGACCGCTTCCTGCCAGGGCTGGTTGAGGGCTTGGTGATCACGATGTATGAAACCCTAACCAATAGAAAGAATCACAAATCTCGTCGCGGGGCCGCGCTCGTGTTTTGCATGTTCATTCTCACGATGATTACGCTCATGGTGGTGAACGTCCTGGATACCACAACGCTTGAACTTTCCGCGCTCAGAAACTCGATGGATTACGAACGTGCCTTGTACCTTGCCAATGCCGGGGTACATCACATTGCCGCCATACTAGAAGCTGATAGCGCTTGGCGCGGGACTCTCTCCGACGGAGCCTACCCTGCGGACAACACATACTTTGCCGAGGCCGTGGATGGCCCGGATGCCACAATTATCGTCACCTCGACCGGAGTGGCGGGCGACGTAAGTCGTCATTTGCAAGCAGTACTCGAACTCTAAACTAAGCAATAATTTTATGTCCGACAGACGAACCAAGAATGAACGACGAGAGCGCCGGGAGCGCCGTAGTCCGCGCGAACGCCGCAAGAATGCCGACAATCGCATCGTCGTGATTGAACTGGCTGAATCTGACCTGCGGGTTGCGATTTTGCAACGAGGCACGGAAGGCAACGCCGATCAAGTCGATGCGATGATCATTCCCTGGCGGTTGGAAGCGACCTCACCCAATACCGAGCAAGGGTTGATCGAGTTTACGACCGCTTTGCGATCATTGGTCGAGAAGCATGCATTAGCAGGGTGCCAAGTACGATATGTCTTGGGCGGACGCTACTGTGTGACGAAGGCGATCCTAGGATCGACCGAGGAAGTCCGTAGTGAGCTACAACAACTTCAACAACGGAGCCAGTTGTATTTGCTGCTGGGAACAGGTGAAAAGGTCACGGTCAGTAATTCCAAGCCACTCGACGCCCGCCACTCCTACGCGGTCGCTTCGGTTTGTCATGCGAAGACTCTCGACACGCTTTACGAAGCGAGTGAACGCACAGGTTTGCGTATTGAATCCATCGAGCCGGCGTTGGTCGCCAATAGCCGTGCCGTGGGGCGCTTACTGAACGCACCTGATATTCCAACATTGTTGATTCACTTGGATCATTCCACGGTGGAGATCGGCGTTTCCCACAGAGGTCGCCTGCTGCTGGAGTATCGTCCAGGATCTTGCGAAACACCCGAAGAACTGGTCGAAGTCGTACGCACGCACTTCGGTCGTTTGGAACGACACGTGGGTCGGTTGCTGGGTGAAGCCTCGCCCAAGTTGCGACATATTTATCTCAGTGGTGCCCAAAACGAAGTGGAGAACGCCCTGCGCGCCCTTTCGCAGGTGAGCGAAGTGGAAACTCAGATTGTTTCGCCCGCGGAAATCCAATCGACGTGGCAGCTCGCCGCGGGAATCAAAGATCCAGGCATCATTCCCGCACTCGGAGCGATGCTTGGCACGTATTTGCCGGCTGGCGAATCGGACGCGCCGAATTTCATGGATCATATCACAGCCGTTAGTCGTGAACCGCTCAAGCCGATTCTGTTGCGGAGTGTCATGCCTATCGCAGCGGTCCTCTTGGTGGCGATCGGAATCGCAGCCGCGAACTTCCATCAGCAACGCAATATCAATGGACTTCAAGCTCAAATCGACGAGTTGGCCGTCGCCCAGGCTCGTGCTCGGGAATTGCAACTCAAGCAATTGGCAACGCAGGCCAAGCTAGCGCAACTCAATATGCTAGCAGCTCAACTTGTGATGCCACCCACGGCGGACGTGCTACGGCGAATCGCACATTGCATGCCCAGCGACGTGTGGGTCAATTCGTTGAGCTATGTCGACGACGATTCGCTAGCACTGAAAGGGTCGAGTTTCCTCGAAGCCGGTGTGTTTGACTTTGTGCGCTGGCTCGAACAAACGCCCGGCTTCGATAATGTGGCCTTACGGGGCACCAAAAGCGGCCAGTCCAACGCTGGACCAACGGTTGACTTCGACGTCGAACTCAATTTGGTCGATCCTGACGCCCCAGCAAAGGAGGTAGCACGTCGTGAATGAGTCCTTAATCCGGAAATTCTGTGAAAGTTCCCACCGCAAGCTAATCGTTTCAATCGTTACAATCCTCCTTGGTCTGGCGGTGCTTACTCCGCTGGTCGATGAGTATTTTGACAATAAGGAGAGTCGTAGGGCTCTTGCCGAAGAATTGGAAAATGCACGTCAGACCGCGGAGCAGCTTCCCAGCTTGGAAAAGCAGGTTGCCGCCGTGGTCGCTGAGTTGGAGATCTTGGAGGGGCGCTCTGTCTCGGAAGATACGGTGAGTGCGTATCGGACTCGCTTAGTGGATATGATCCGTGAATCGAGCTGTCAGATTCGCCGACTCGATTTGGCCCAACCAATTCGCCGACCCTGGAAGGAAGGGGATAGCCCGCTAGTAGAAGGAAACAAAAGCGATTCGTCAGGGAAGGCGACGCCCTTTTCCTTGGAACGGCGCGGCATCCAGCTTTCGGTGAGCGGCAGAACCCACGACATCTACACTTTGTTGGAACGACTGCAAAAAGACACCACTTTGGCTCATCCCGAGCGGCTGCAAATCCACTCGGACGGGCAAAATGGTGAAACGGTGACGATGGAACTGGAAATGCTGCTCTTTGCTTTGAGTAGACAAAGTTCCTGACATTCCGTTACTGAGATTAGCAACACGAAACCATTGTGTCAGGGAGGACACATGCCCACGAGCAGCGCGAGTCGAGTACTCCGCTCGGCAGGCCAGAAACTGGCGTGCCTTTCCCTGTTATGTTGCGCGCTGCTAGGTTTGTGGCCCAATATCACTTTGGTGACGGCTCAAGAGCCGGCGCTAACATCTCTTGCTGTCCCGCCCAAGACACTCGTCCCGCTCGAGCAGGCGTTGGACACTCGTGGCGATCTATCGCTACAAAACACGACGATTCAAAAGGCATTGTTCACCATTGGAGCTACCTGGAACGTGAACATCGTTGTCGGCAAGGAAGTCGACGGCACGGTCAGCTGCATTTATACGCAAGCACCGCTGCGAGAAGTGCTCGATGCCATCTTGCTCGCTAACGGCTACAGTTACAGGCCGGTGGGACAAAGCTTGGTTGTACAAAAGGCTCAAGAAGTAGGCAGCGCCAATCCGTTGTTCGAGTCCGCTGCGATTGCCATTACACACAGCGATTTGCAGGAAGTGGTGTTAGGAGCGCAGTTGTTGCTGAGCAGTCAGGGCCAACTGCAATCCATGGAATCGGCCAACAGCATTCTGGTTGTTGACTTTGCCGATCGCGTGGAGTCGATCCGTAGTTTCGTTGAGCAAATGGATGCCGCGGCCGCGCAGTCCACCGGTGGCATACCTTCTGAATCGTATAAGCGGCTGCAGGTAGCTTATTTCCACACGCAGTTCGTTCCCGTTGATAACGTCAAAGGCCCGTTGACCGCGGTGCTAAGTTCAACCGGAAAGCTGGCCACCATGCCCGCGGAGAATCGCTTGGTGGTGGTCGATTATCCCTCGAATATCGACATGGCGCGCCGAGTTCTCGAAAAAATCGACAGACCGCGCCCCCAGGTGCGGATCACGGGCCTGATTTACGACATTAGCCTGCAAGACGTGGAGCAATTGGGGTTGAACTGGAACAATGCCGGCACCGGTAGCGCGCCTGGAACCAATGGTGCGGGCGCGGAGCAGTTTCTGCAGGTTAAGGCTGACACAACGACGCCGCTCCAATCGGGATTCTCTGGCGGGTCCCTCACAGTCAGAAGCCTCAACGATAAAATTGATCTCAAAACCGTGGCACAGTTCCTGCAAACTGCCAAAGATGCCCGTTTGCTTGCGGATCCCAATGTGACGGTCGAGGAAAATGAAAAGGCTGTTATGAGCAGCGTGCAGGAAATCCCTTTCCAACAGATCACCCAATCAGAACTTGGTGGGCAGATTGGTACCACGGCGTTCAAGCCCGTGGGCATTACGCTCGATGTCACTCCCCAGATTGCAGCCGATGGCACGGTCAAAATGGTCGTCAGTCAGGAATTCAGCCGAGTTGCCGGGTTTACTGAAAGAGATAATCAACCCATCGTTGATAGTCGCGTCGCCAACACATCGGTTCGCGTGGCCAATAAGCAAACAATCGTGATCGGTGGTCTACGACAACGCAGTGACACCGGCGATTTCAATGGCATTCCCTTCCTCAAGGATGTGCGCGTCATCGGGCCGCTCTTTCGCTCACGGGATACGAATGTCCGTGAGAGCGAGCTCATCGTTTTTATCCAGCCGGAAATTGTGGACTACGAGCAAGTTATGCGTTCACGCGAATTCATGGCTTTAGAGACGATCAATTGCCGACTCGACGCAATCCCTCTTGCCGAAGGTTGCTCTGGTCAGAATTGTGGTCCTTGCAACGAGCCGATCCCCTTTCCGTCCATTGAAAGCGAATCAGTCGATCAAATTCCCGTCGAAGGCGTCCAGCAAGGGCCCGTGGACCTGACCTCCAATAATGCGACTTTGCGGAATGATTTCGATGACCGTTACCGAACGGCTGGCGATTCCGCGCCGCTTCGTCAGACCATCAGCGAGAAAGAACAGGTCCGAAAATCGTCAGCTTGGAAGCGAATGTTCCGCAAGTAACGATTGCAGAGCCGATTTCGCCGTGACGCTCTTGGCCAGTCCCCATGTGCTAAGTTTACATGGGTTTTTGGTCTTCATAGCTGCGGATGCCAAGCTGATGCTTTCCTTGTCACAACTACAAAACGCGATTTGCCTATCGCTATGTCTCGCCCTCTGTAGTTGCGGCACGCAGGAAGTTCCCTCCGAGGTGACAGCCGTCAAACCCGTTGTTTCTTCGGCTAAGCCTAACGATGAACTGAAAAATTCAGTCAAACCCGACACAAAAGCCGCGGCAACTCCGACAGACAAAACTACAGAGCCTCCCAGCGAAGAGCCAGCGAAAGTTGCGTACGAGCCGCCTTACCCGGATCGTGACAATCTGTTTCTCGCTCCCAAGCGGAGTGCCAAGCACAAAAACACTCCCGGTACTATCGAGCAATCCGTGGAGCTGCTTGGCTTTGCCAATGTGATAGGCCCGCGCGTGATTCTCTCGATTAACGGCAACGTCGTACCGATGTCCGAAGGGGGGCGAGAGCTGGGAATCGAAGTCATTTCGATTCAGCCACCGGCGGTCGTATTACAACGTGACCGCGAGCGCTGGCAAGCGACATTGGAAAACTAAGGATTCAAGCAAAAATTACTTGCCCAGTTCCCGAAAAACCACGGAGCTGAAAAACCACGGAGCCACGGAGAAAAGAGGGACTGAAAGAACCGTCGTCCCTTCCTTGGTTCGCCATTCGTGCTACAAACAGTCGAATTTTGCGTGGCGTGCGCAAATTTTTTTGAACAGGAGTCAGCAGAGGAAGCAGAGTGACTCTCAATAAAAAGGGTTCTTCA
>JAWXAV010000003.1:0-16751 GCA_034439695.1 Bythopirellula sp.
AAGACGGCCAAAAACTTCGGCGGAATGATTACGCTCGCCTTCATTCGACAATACCTACAATACGAACTCGTTTGAGACTTTTGGGACAAAGCCTAGTTGAATCTCAGCGATCTCGAACAAAGATCTGACTTTCTTGAAGGCACCCGTCAATCTGGCGGGTGCCTTTTTTCTCGCTGCAACTTTTTCGGCAGCACCAATAAATGATTATCAAGACCAATCGTACTTGATTGTTAGGTCGCCAACATGCGTTGATCGAGTTTCAGCACCACACCTTCCGCGACCACGAAGACATTATCCGTTTCCTCCGGCTTGACTGTCGCGCAGCCTGTGAAGTCGCCGTACGCAGGCAGTACCCCGTAATCGCTGCCAAACCAAAAGCATGGCAACTTCAATTTCTTCTTGCCCTCGGGGAGTGCAATCTGTGGATGAATATGCCCCACCAACCCGTAGTGCAATTCCAAGCCCAGGGGTTGCACCCCCCGGGTAAGTGTCGCGGTGTCATGTGCCAGCACAAAAGGGGCTTCGGTTAGAGAATCTGCCACGACGCGTATCCCCAATTTCTCAAAAAGGTCCGCACGGCCCCGATCATGATTTCCGCGCAGCAACACAATTTCCAAATCGCGGTGTTTTGCTCGCCATTCCAGCAGCGACGGTTCAAAGCTGGTTGTGCCCTTGAGACTGGAATGCACAAAATCACCCAGCAAGATTAGACGCACTGCGGAAGTTCGCTCAATGACGTGCGATAGCCGGTCGAGCATCGCATGGGTCGTCTCTTCGGGCACGGGAATCCCAAAGTTGCGAAACGTCGCCGCCTTACCGAAGTGCGTGTCGGCCACCAGCAAACTTCTGCGCGCGGGCCACTCGATGAGTTTTTCGGGCAGCAACCGCAGTTTCTCGCCACGAATCGATATTTCTTGCGTTTGATCCACCATGATCTTAATGTTTGTTCAACTCCAACTTTTTGCTAGCCGTGGGCTCAAGCCCACGGTCGTTCCCCGCCGCCTTTTCCAACTGCTCCTGCATTTTCTTGACCCGCTCCCACAGCTTCTCGCTCGTCAAGCGATCGCGCATTCCATCGACCAACAAGGGAAACGACAGCGGCGAAGGTTTTGCCAACTGGCGTATTAATAATTCGCACTTGGCGATCCGTTTTAAGGCTTCCACCAGCCGCGTGTATTCAAGTTGCTGTTCCAACACCTCCCGGCGTGCTTGGCGTAGCAGCATGTTCTGCGGATCGTATTCCGTGAACACGTCGTAGAACAAATTGCTCGAAGCCTGCACTTGCCTGCCCGTTTTGCGCACCCCTGGATAACCCTGAAAAATCAGCCCCGCCACCCGGGCGATTTCCCGGAATTGCCGTTTGCAAAGT
Organism: Bythopirellula sp.; assembly: GCA_034439695.1. GTDB lineage: Bacteria > Planctomycetota > Planctomycetia > Pirellulales > Lacipirellulaceae > Bythopirellula. The sequence continues at coordinate 1,370 of JAWXAV010000003.1, forward strand.
TCCGTCGCATTCAAACTGGCCAGCACGTCGTCGGCCACGCGTTCGGTGTTCCACAAATCGTGCGTGAGCGCTTCATCAAATGGTGCCGGCTCGCGGGACACGAGCACCAACCCATAATCGTTCATCGCCATCGAGAATGTAATCGGCGCGAGCCGCGACATCCGCAGGGCCAGCAGCGACGCCAAACCCTCATGCGCCAGCCGCCCCGCGAAGGGATAGAGAAAAAGGTGATGGCCATCACGATTTTTGAACCGTTCCACGAGTACTTGGTTCGTATTGGGTAGAGCCGACCAACTCTGCTGTAATTCCAACAGCGGCTCGAGGCTGCGCATCTCGGGGCTGGCAAATTTCCCCGCGCCGGCCTCAGCCAGTTTCTCGCGCATAGCTTGCGAAAGTTCTCCGGAGAGCGGAATTCGCCCTCCCAGCCAGCGTGGAATCGCCTTCGAGACTCCCTTCGCCCGCCGTACCCACGCCGTGTTGTCGTGAATCCGCACAAGCTCCAACAATTTCCCACCGAGCATAAAGTTTTCGCCGGGTTGGACTTTGCTAATGAACGATTCTTCGACCGTCCCCAACTTTGGCCCCTTGAGATATTTCACCTGCACGGCGACGTCGCTGACAATTGTGCCAATGGAGAGCCGATGAAACCGACCAATCCGTTCATTGGTCACACGATACACGCCCTCCACAAATTCAATCCGATGAAAATCGGGATAGGCTTTGAGCGACGAACCCCCTTGCCGCGCGAAGTCGAGCACCCATTGCCATTCGAGTTCCGAGAGATCACGATAGGCCGCCGTGGTGCGCACTTCGTCAAAGAGTTCCCGCGGCCGAAAACCGCCGCCGAGCGCCACCGTCACCACGTGCTGCGCGAGCACGTCGAGCGGCTTCCGCAAGGGACGCCGCGATTCGATTTTGTGCGCCAGCAGCGCATCGCGTACAGCGGCCAATTCCATCAATTCGAGCGCATTAGTGGGCACAAACGTAATCCGGCTCGGCACGCGCGGCTGATGCCCACTCCGCCCGGCACGTTGTAGCAGCCGCGCATTCCCCTTGGGACTGCCAATCTGCACAACGCTGTCGACTTCGGAGAAATCAACGCCCAAATCCAAGCTCGACGTGCAAACACAGCACTTCATACGCCCTTCGCGCAGCTCATTTTCCACCCACCGTCGCAATTCGATATCGAGTGAACCATGATGCACGGCCATCCTGCCGGAAAGTTCCGGCATGACTTTTAAGAGCGCCTGATACCAAATCTCGCACTGCGAGCGGGTATTGGTAAACACGAGCGTGCTTCGCGCTGCCGAAACAATCTCTGCGACCTCCGGCGCGAGCCGCGTCCCCAGATGTCCCGCCCAAGGAAACCGTTCGATCTCGGCGGGGATTAGCGACTCAATCACGTATTTCTTTTTGAGATCACTGGCGATCAAAGAACCCGGATGGTCTGAATCGCTGCCTAACAATGTGCTGAGCGCTTCCTCAAGATTCCCGAGCGTCGCCGACAAGCCCCACACACGCAACTCCGGTCGCAGGGTGTGCAGCCGCGCGAGGCCCAATTCCGTTTGCACGCCCCGTTTGTTCCCCAGCAGCTCATGCCACTCGTCCACCACCACGCACCGCAGGTCAGAAATTTTCTCGGGCAAGTCTTCGTTGCACAGCATCAACGACAAACTCTCGGGCGTGGTGATCAACACCTCGGGATAACGCGCGCGTTGCTTCTGGCGAATAGAAGATGACGTGTCCCCGGTCCGCTTCTCCACCAGCCAGGGAATCTGCAATTGCCGAAGCGCCGCATTCAGATTCACCTCGGTGTCCGTCGCCAGCGCCCGGAGCGGAGTGATCCACAACACCCGTAACCGACTTTCGCGCTGCTTACCTCTCTTGAATTTCTCAATCGCTGGCAACTCCGCTTGCGGTTTCGCCGTTTTCAACCACTCCGGATGTTCCGCGAGCCACTCCACCACCGCTCCCAAAAACACAGCCAGCGTCTTACCCGTCCCGGTGGGCGAATGCACCAGCCCACTCTCACCGCGTAAATAAGTTGCCCAGGTTTCTTTTTGAAACGGAAACGGCTTCCGCCCCAATTGCCGAAACCAACTTGCTAAGTAACGTGTTGCAGGGGCGTACGAATCACCCATCACGCCGTCCCCGCCGCTTGCGGCTGAGCGCGAATCATCGCACGGATCGTCTCCAGCGAATCCGCATCCTCGATCTTCAAATCCTCGCGCCAGCGCGCAATTCGCGGAAACCTCACCGCCACCCCCGACTTGTGCCGGTTCGATTCGCTGATGTTTTCAAACGCCAGCTCGAACACCAACTCCGGTGTTACGCTTCGCACGGGACCAAACTTTTCCAGCGTGTGTTGCCGCACATAACGGTCGACCTTGGCAATCTCAGCATCGGTAAGCCCCGAGTAGGCCTTGGCAAACGGCACCAATTTTCCGTCATCCCACACCGCGAACGTGTAGTCGGTATACAAACTCGCCCGCTTGCCGTGTCCGCGCTGCGCATAAATCAGCACGGCATCGACCGTGTATGGCTCGATCTTCCACTTCCACCAATCCCCCCGTGGCCGCCCCACGCGGTACGGCGAGCTCAATCTTTTCAACATCAACCCTTCCGCATGTTGCTCGCGCGAAGTTTGTCGCAAAGCAGCAAGCTCCTCCCAACTCGCAAACCGATGCGCTGAAGAGAGCAAAAACCCATGATCGGGTGCCACTGCTGGCTTGCCCAGCAGTGTCCCAGCAATCACCTGCTCCAATTGCGTCTGCCGTTCAGTGAGAGATTGCTGCCGGCAATCCACTCCCTCCAGTTCCAACAAATCAAACGCAATCAGCGCCACCGGCACGTCGCTCAGAATTTTCTTGCCCAACTGTTTCCGCCCAATTCGCCGTTGCATCGCCGCGAAGGGCAGGATCTCCCCGTCGCGGTAACCGACGATCTCGCCGTCAAGCACCACGCCATCCGGCAACTGCGCGGCCAGTTCAATCAATTCCGGAAACCGATCGGTCGTGAGGTCTTCCCCCCGTGACCAAATAAACGTCTGCCCCTCACGGCGGATAAGCTGCGCACGTATCCCATCCCACTTCCACTCCGCTTGCCAATCCTGCGGCGCGCCCAATTCCGTCGGCTCAGTTTCCAGCGGATGCGCGAGAAAAAAAGGATACGGCCGACTGATCCCCGCGTCGTGCGTGTCAGGATTCACCCAGTTGGCGAACAACACGGCCGTCGGCTCCCAATCCCCCATCAACCGATGCGACAGCACGTCGGCCTCGATTCCGCTCGCCTGGGCCAAGCCACGCACCACCAATCCCCGCGAGACCCCCACGCGAAACGAGCCGGTGATAATCTTGTGAAACACAAACCGCGTCGCCTCATCAAGCTCCGCCCACGCTTGTTCCACCACGGCTCTTTTTTGCTCCACGTCGGTCGTTCGCAAGGGCAACAACCGCTCGGTCAGCCACTGATTTAGCGGTAGATCTTCCGCCGACTCCGCCGGTGGCAGAATGAGAGTCATCGTCTCCGCCAAGTCCCCAACCACTTCATAGCATTCATCGAACAACCAACCCTCAATCCCCGCCCGCTCCGCCGACCACTCTCGCAACAACTTCGTCGGCACAAGCTGCCGAATCTTGCGCCCGCACAAAAAATAAACTGCCCAAGCCGCATCTTCCGGCGAAGCCTGTCGAAAATACATGGCAAGCGCCGCGATCTTCTCACCCGTCTTAGTGGTTTGATCGAGTGTCGTGTATAACTCAGCAAACCGCTTCATGTTGCTACCTCGTCGCCTTCCACCCCCACATCATCATCTTCTTCCGTGCCAAACTGCGTCGCGAGCGCCGCTGCTTGCAAGCCGATTTTTTTGAGATGCTCAACCACCTGTGACACATAACCGTGCGTCACCCACACTGTTTCCGCACCTGTCTCGTGAATGGCCGTCAACATGCTTGACCAATCCACGTGATCCGACAGCACGAACCCCCGATCCACCGCTTTTCTCCGCCGAATCCCTCGCACCCGCATCCAGCCCGACGCCATTCCCGTTGAGAGCCGGCCAAACCGCCGCATCCACGGCGTGCCGTTCGCCGATGGCGGCGCGATCACCAATGTTCGACTCCAATCAAAACCCTTTTCGACCGACATCACCCGCTGCACTTCCGGCAACTTCACGTCACATGCGCGATACGCTTCGCAAGCATTGATAATCGCCCCATGCCCAAAGATCGGGCCAATCGAACTATCAATCCCCGCGAGCAAGCGCTGCGCTTTGCCCACCGTGTAGCCGTACAGCAAGCTCGCTTTCCCTTGCTCTTGATTCGAGCGCCACCACGCATTGATCTCGGCAAAAATCTCCGCTCCCGGCGTCCAGCGGTAAATCGGCAAGCCAAACGTCGATTCCGTGACAAACGTGTGACACTTTACCGGCTCAAAGGCACGGCACGTGGGATCAGCTTCCAACTTGTAATCGCCGCTCACCACGCAGACTTCGCCTTGATACTCAATCCGCACCTGGGCGGCCCCGGTCATGTGCCCCGCCGGATGCAAACTTACCCTCACACCGTTGATAGTGCGTACTTCGCCGTACTCAACGAAATCAAAGTTCGTCTCGTGCCCCAGCCGCAAGCGAAATATCCCCTCCCCCTCACGCGCTGCCAGATAGCTCTCGCTTCCCCAGCGCGCATGATCTGAGTGCGCATGCGTGACCACCGCGCGTGGCACGGCCCGCCAGGGATCGACATAAAAATCTCCCTGCGGACAATACAACCCGCATTCCGTGGTACGAAGCAGTTTGGTCATCAGTGCTTGCCAGAAAAAGGAGCTTGCCAGAAAAAATGACGCTAACTCACCGCAACCGCGTCGTCTCTGTCATCATTAACAACAGGCCCTACTCACCTTGCTCCGGCGCCGGCATTTCTTCCTTCGTCGTCACCACTTTTTCCTTGTTCACTTCCTTCCACGGCTCCCGCGTCGGATCCCCCTTGTCGCCCTGTGGCACAGGCGTCTGTTGATCGCCGCTGGTCGCTTTACCACTCTTACCGGTCCCCTTCGCGTGCAACTCGTGCACATTGTCAGGGGCCTTGGGATCAGTTTCGTAGCTAACGCCTGGTTGATGTTCGTCGGGCATGATTGTATTCCTTGAAAAAGCATGAATGTGAAACGCGCCATACGCGAACTGAAAGAAAGAGAGCAACTCACGTGCCGCAAAAAATGGGCGTGACAGTTGCGTTATGACCTAGCGAAGCGTCACAATTACCTATTGAGCACGGTCGGAACCGTGCCGAGTCTGCTTGATCGCCGGTGTCGCCAGTCGTGAGGAGTCTGTTTCATGTCCATCATCGCCCCCGAGGTTCCCAAGGTTGTCAAAAATCGCGAGGTCATCGCCTGGTTCGATGAGATGGTTACGCTCTGCCAACCCGAGAGGGTCCATTGGTGCGATGGTTCGCAGGAGGAATACGACCGCATTTGCGACTCGATGGTTGAGAGCGGCATGTTCATCCGCCTCAACCCCGAGAAGCGGCCCAACTGCTTCTTGGCTCGCAGCCACGAAAGTGACGTCGCTCGTGTTGAAGATCGCACGTACATCTGTTCGCTGAGCAAGAAGGAAGCCGGCCCCACAAACAACTGGATGGCACCTCGCGAAATGAAGGCCCTGCTCACGCCAAAGTTCGATGGCTGTATGCGGGGCCGCACAATGTACGTGATTCCCTTCAGCATGGGACCGGTCGGCGGACCGATTTCGCACATCGGTATTCAAATCACCGACTCGCCCTATGTGGTCACGAACATGCGGATCATGACCCGCATGGGAACTGCCGTGCTGAAAGCCTTAGGCGACGGCGAATTCATCAAATGTCTCCACTCGGTCGGCGCGCCGCTGGCCGAAGGGCAACCAGATGTCGCTTGGCCCTGCGCGACCGATCCGAAGGACAAATACATTGTTCACTTTCCCGAGGAGCGCGCGATCTGGAGCTACGGCAGTGGCTACGGCGGCAACGCCCTGCTTGGCAAGAAGTGCTTCGCGTTACGGATCGCCTCGGTGCTAGGCCGCGAACAAGGTTGGCTGGCCGAACACATGCTGATCACCGGAGTGAAGAATCCCGAGGGGGAGAAAACCTACGTTGCCGCCGCGTTCCCCAGCGCGTGTGGCAAAACAAACTTCGCGATGCTGATCCCCCCCAAGGAGTTTTTGGACGAAGGTTGGGAAGTCACCTGCGTGGGGGACGACATCGCTTGGATCAAACCGGCGGAAGACGGCAAGATTTACGCGATCAATCCCGAAGCCGGTTTCTTCGGCGTCGCGCCGGGGACCAATGAAAACTCCAACCCCAACGCGATGGCTTCGATCCGCGAGAACACGATCTTTACTAACGTGGCGCTCACCGACGATGGCGACGTGTGGTGGGAAGGAATGACCGACAAGCCGCCAGCGCATTTAATCGATTGGAAGGGGAACGATTGGACGCCCGACAGCAAGGAAAAAGCGGCCCACGCCAATTCGCGGTTCACGGCTCCGTTGTCGCAGTGTCCCTGTGCCGATCCCGAGTATGATAATCCCCAGGGTGTACCGATCTCCGCGTTTATCTTCGGCGGTCGTCGCAGCACGGTGTTGCCGCTGGTTTATCAAGCGTTCAATTGGGCGTTTGGCGTGTACACCGCCGCAACCATGGGGTCGGAAACCACCGCCGCCGCGTTCGGCAAGCAGGGCCAAGTCCGCCGCGATCCACTGGCGATGCTCCCCTTCTGCGGCTACCACATGGGCGATTACTTGGGGCATTGGCTCGACTTCGGTCGCAAGCTCCCCAACCCGCCGCGAATTTTCAACGTCAACTGGTTCCGCAAGGACGCCGACGGCAAATTCCTCTGGCCGGGATTCAGCGAGAACATGCGCATCTTGAAGTGGATCGTCGGCCGGTCGAAGGGCAAGGCGGCGAGCATCGAAGGCCCCTTGGGTTGGATGCCCCAATACAAGGACATCGACTGGCGTGGCCTCGATTTTTCGGAGAGTCAATTCGAGCAACTGATGAGCGTCGAGCGGGGCGAGTGGATGCAAGAGATCGCCTCGCACGATGAACTGTTCTTCAAGCTCTACGACCGCCTGCCGAAGGAGTTGACGTTCATCCGCGAGCTATTGCTCTCAGGCTTGTGGCGCTCGCCGGAGCATTGGGACATGACGAAGTGAGGCCAAATTAGAGGTAGCAAACTCTAATTGACTCGGTTTTTGCGAGGACGTACTCTTAAAGTATGGATTACCGCAGCATTATCACCATCGAACCGGGCAAACGCTCCGGCAAGCCCTGTATTCGTGGCATGCGAATAACTGTGGGTGATGTGCTTGACTATCTCGCAGGAGGCATGTCCAACGAGGAGATTTTGGAAGACTTCCCCGATCTGACACGAGACGACATCCTTGCCTGCTTGGCTTATGCGGCCGATCGAGAACGCAATCTTCTCATGGTGCCTCCCAAGTGAAGCTGCTTTTCGATCAGAACTTGTCGCATCGACTGGTCAAGTTGCTTGCGGATATCTATCCAGATTCTGAACACGTTCGACAGCTAGGCATGACGAGAAGCGACGATGAAGGCATTTGGGAGTACGCCAAATCGAACGGATACGTTTTGGTTACGAAGGACGAAGATTTTCATATTCGTAGCAACTTGTTTGGCCCTGTTCCTAAAGTTTTGTGGATTCGCAGCGGGAACTGTTCGACAGAATTGGTCGATTCGTTGCTGCGGAAGAACTATCCCGATATTGAAAACTTTGTGACGCAGTCCGAATCTGGATTTCTCGTTCTACAATAATTGGCATGATCCTAGCCGCGACAGGGCACCGACACGAAGTTTTGGCGTAGCCGCGACGCGACGTGTCGCAGAGAACCTGCTGACAATTTATCACTACTGCGCAGGCTTGGGAGCAGATTTTATGTCGGGCGGTCTCACTCCCTCTTCCACCAGCGGCTCACCACTATCAACCAGTAGATACCCGGCCCAGAAAAAGGGATGACCCGCCGTGGGCAAAGCGGTCGTGTCGGGTTTCAACTTCACGCGGGGTTCGAGCGCCGGTTCGAGGGGCAATTCTTTCGCGACTTCGATGCAGCGCTGCCAGGCTTCAGCGGCGGAGGCGCGGGGCAATTCTTGCACGAATTCGCGGAGCAGTTCCAGGGTGGATTGCCCTCCCACGCGCCACCGGCTGAGCAAGATCGTTTGCGCGCCGCTCGACATCAAGCTACAACTGGCGAGGAACAGTTCGCTCCCCGGCGGCATCGAATCGTCGCGACGCCGGGAGGCCTTGCCCCCTTTCTCGGCAATCGTGTGTGCTCCGGGGAACACCAACCGCTGCGGACCGATGCGCGGTAAGTGGACCCAAGCCCCCAGTTGCCCCTCGTCTCCGCGCCCCAGGGGAAGCGGCGACCACGCGAAGGGCTCCGTGCGTTCGATGTCGAATTCATCCAGCACGACCATCGCATCGAGCGCCGTGGCCACCACGGGTGGTGAAGCGGGTAGGGGTGTGGGCAGGTCAATCAAATGGGGCATCGCGGCCTGCAAGTCGGCTAAGTGGGCTGCGCGATCTTCGTCCTTGTCTCCGGGCACGATTTCGCTGCCAACGATCGTTGTGTGTTGCACTCGTCGCCAGGGAACCGTGTAGCCCAAGGCCAGCCCCATCGTCGGCACGACGCGCACTTTGGAGAGCGTGGTGAGCGTCGTGACTTGGCCTTCCGAATTGATTGGCAGCGCCGCAAGCGGCACGTACCAAACCAAACCATCCGGGACGACGATCAACTCCTTCATCGAAATCGGATCAAGTGACGAACCTTCAAAAAGCGATTGGAACAAAACTTGTCCGGATTCTTGCCATTTCGTGGAGCTTAATTGCTTTTCATCGAGTGCGCTGTTGCGGTCGTTGTTGCCAATATCTCGCAAGAAGACGCTCAGGTCGCGCGCGATCGCGGCTGTGGGGCCACAATTCCAGACCGTCGACGCGCTGTCGGTCATGAGGAAACCCAGCAGGCCGTTGGATGTTTCATGGAACACAACCAGCGCTTGGCCGGGTTGCAAGCGCGACTGAACTTCAACGACCGGCACCGTGGGGGGGAACTGAAACTCGCTCGGCACGCGGCTCAAACTCAGTCGAGCCACCAAATTCTCGCGTTCGTGGAGATTGTCCGACCAAGCACGCCAGAGCTTGTCGAGCGTTTTTTCGCCTCCTTTGTCGAGCGTGGGCTGCCATTGGGTACGAAGTTGTTGCAGGAGCGTTTCGCCCTCCTTGGAGAGGTCCGCATATTCGGGGTAGCGCATGAGCAGATCATTGCGCAGACCGCGCGACGCGGGGCTGAGCGTGTTCTCGGGAGATTCCAATGTGTCGCGAATCGACGCCAAGCGTCCACCCAGAGCCAGCGCGTTGAAGAACCGGCGGCGTTTGGCGAGGTCGGCGACATCAATCGCGGCCGCTTTTTCCTTGCGTTCACCCAACGCGGCAATCCAGCGGTCGTAGGAATCGTCGAGCGGTGCTTTCAAGAGCGCCAGCGTATCCAAGGGACGAAACGCCCAATCGCGCGGGGTCGGATCACTCAGCATCGTGCGATAAATTTCAATCGCGGGGCCGGCACGCAGGAACTGATCGTCGAACCAACTGTTGGCGGTTTGCAACTGCATGAAGCGCGTGGACATGTTGTAGTGCGTGGCGATGGCCGTACTGAGCACGTCGATGGCCGAGTCTTTACCCATCTCGGTGAGCACGCGGGCTTCGAGATAGCGCGACCAATTGCCTAAAAGTCCCGCAGCGGCATCTCCCAACCGCGATTGGCCCCCTTGCAACGTGGTGGCGGCTTCTTTCCAATTGTCGTCCAGCATCCATTCTTCAGCGCGCGTAAAGCAAAGCCGTGCGTAGATATGCCAGAACCGCTCCCGCTGGGCCCAGGCCGCCGCCGCATCGAGTACGGGAATCGGTTCGGGATTTGGCGCGCCGAGCCGATTCATCGCCATATAGCGGAAGGCTTCGTCGATCACGCCAGGGTCTTCGTAATAAATTGCCGAGATGCTCGCTTCGAGAAACAGGCGGTCGGCGGCGGCGGCCTTGCCGGCCTCCATCGCCAGCCGGCCTTGTTCTAACAGCGACACGCCGGTGAGCGGATGGTCGAACTGGCCGGCGACACGTTCCGAGCGTTGGAGCCGCTGGTAAGCTTGGTCGAGGTTGCCTTGCCCAGCGTAGGCCAAACCGAGCAACAAATCGGCCCAGGCGTTCGACCAATGATGCGGGGGAGCGATGCCGCTGGAGAGCTTGTTCACCAAGTCGCGCGACAGGGGATCGTGGGGAGCCAGTGGACCGAGCAATTCATTGCGACGCCGAATCGAAAGCGCCATCGCGCGGACGATTTCCACGACGTCGATTTGCCAATACTGCAACTGTCGTAGCACACCGCCTGATTGAGCGACTTGGCTTTGAGTATTCAGATCATCGCCGAAGCTAATTAACATCTGCGAAGGAATATCGCCGAGCGTGAACTGCCGCGTGCTGGGCCCCCAAGGAATCGCCTGGCGGGCTCGATTGAGATCAGGCCGAGGAGCCGCTTTGAAATCAACCGAGAGCATCCACTTGGGATACTGCAAAAACATCGCACAGGCTTCGTTGAATTGCTCGAGGGCCAGTGCCGGTTGCCCTTGGTGGTAGAGCACTTCGCCCCACATCGCGTGATAACAGATCGCATCGATCCAACGCTGTGTGACGCCAATACGGACGGAATTCTTGGCTTCGCGGATCAACGTCCGCTGGGCATCGCGATATTCACCACGATAAATGTCGTAAACCGCCTCGTAGTAGAATTGGCTTGGCACGGTATCGGAAACGGCCACGGTTCCCTGCCCGAGGGCCGAATTTCCGAAAATTGCCCCGACGAGAAGCGCACTCAACAGAGCGCTCGGGCGTAAGAGTTTGAGAAAGATCGCTAGCACGCTGCTTCTCCCTGTGCCCCGATGGCTGTTCCAAGACCGTGGCTGCTAGCTAGAGTGCCAGCCAAGCCGCGTCGTTTCATTCTATCAAGCTGTCCAGAAAAGGCGATTTCCCCCTAAGAAAGCGGCGTGTTTGTGCCGTCAAGTTGCCCTCGGTGGGCGCGGGTGGCCTGTTGGTTTCCTCGGTTGCTGGCAACGGCAGCATGTTTCCCACGCAAATTCTTCAGTCGGTGTCAAAGTTTAGGGGTCAAGGCGACGATAACGATTATGCACGCCGGTAACACGGCAAGGGTTTGGTGAATGTCCCTCCGTCAGGAGCAACGATTGTGAAAACCTCGTCTGCAAAATTCCGCTTCAATACCACCACGCTCGGGAGTGGACTGTTGATACTCGCGTCACTCGCGGCCACGGGTTGCCAAATGGACATCGCCGGCCAGACCTTGCCCAGCGGCCATTATTTATCCGATGACGTGCAGTATTACGCACCGGGGCCGGAATTCAAGCTCGCCCGCGAAGCTGCGGCGCTCAAGGAACAGTCGGCCACGACGATCAGCGAACCTCAGCAATAAGTTGCGCGGGATCGTCGGTCAGGTGCCCTGTCTTCCAGTTTTTTCTTTCTCGATCACCAGGTTTACAGCGAGATTTCGATTTTTGCCGCTTGTCGCTAACGGCGGCTCCGAAGTTAGTGGCAAGGTTGGGGGGGACGGCACCTCAGTGGCAGACGTCTGAGGAGCGCGAACGCCAAGTTTCGCGTACCTCAGACGTCACTGCCCGGGGCCTCGACCAAATGGCTGGCTAACCCTGGACAGCGAGTGCGGGTTTGGCTGGAATGGGTTCTTCGGCAACAAACTGTTGTCGCAACCATTGCGACATTCTCACGCTTTGCGATCGCCAGGCGTTCCATGGGTAATAGCTATAGCGATAGCTTTTTTCGACGTCGGTGCGAAACCGCACTTTGAAATCGAACTCACCAATGCCCAGGTCGAGCACACGGTCGCCACGCTCAAAGCTGTCTTCGATAAATCGCGCGAGCAGCACTTTGCCAACGCCTAATTCCCGTGCCGCTCGGTCGTAGCCCATCCGCAGGCCGAAAACTTCGCCCTGATGGTGGTAGTTGTATTGAAAAGCCAATGCCTTGCCACCCACGCGGAGTATTGCCAAGTCGAGCATTCCGAGTTGAGCGGCCTCGGCATGACAATCACGCAAGAACGGCAGCACCTCGGTGTGGCAAATCGTGTTGCCATTGTCAGCGCTCGCTTGCCAACTGCGTCGCGAGACATCGACACATTCCTCGAACAGATCCCAACGAGGATTGCCATCTCCAGCAACGGCAGCCAGCGGCCGATGGCGAACGAATTCGAGTTCGCCCAGTTTTTCGAGGTTACGTGTTTGGCGGCGAATTTCATGGCGCCATTTCTTACTGAGGCTGTTGAGGTACGTCTCCCAATTAGTCTTCGCGAATCGAATGAGCGAAGTCTGTTGGTAGAGATGCCGTTGAGGTTTCCAGCCAACCGCTGACATGGCCCGGCCCGTGACCTCATGATCGTGGGGATCGACGCTACTCCAGCGCAGATCGATCATATCCCAATCACGGCGGGTAGAGCGGATGTGCTGGAAAGCCATGAACATGGTGGCCGAGGGATTGGGCCCCAACGGACCAAACCACATGCCCCAATCATGGAGCGGATAAGTGAGAACACGAACCTTATTGAGGCGATGCGATTCCTCGACGACGCAGAGGGGCACGATGCCAATCACGGTTTCATCCGAGCGAACAATTAGCACCCTCATCCGACGATTTTCACCAAAATGCTTCCAGAACGTGACGAACCAGTTGTAGGTGTGGAAGAAAGAAGCCCGCGGCGTCTGCAGAGCCAGCGCATTCCAAGCCGATTCATAGGTCTGCAGTTGGTTCAGGTCGTTGATTTCGACAATGTCAGCCATGGCCGGTCTCGAAAAGACGAAGTTGAGCTTGCCGTGAAGATCAATCATTTTGCAAGGCCCGTGCCAAGGAGATTTTGCTAAACTAGGAACGAGGAAATCAGGCAAATGCCTGGGGAAGTCTCACATGTAGGGTGTAGCGTTTTGGCATCATGACGCCCGAACGCATCAATTTTTGTTGGGGAAAACGAGAGACGAAGTGCTACAATCCGCCTGGAATCAATTGATCGCCGCGATCCACGCCAGTGGCCAGCAAACCGTGATCGCGGTCACGGGGGGTGGCAGTCTGGCGATTGGCCAACTGCTTAAGGTGCCCGGTGGGTCGCGGACCTTGCTCGAAGCGGTCGTGCCTTACGCAGCCACCGCCCTCAAAGCGTTTCTCGGTGGCACGCCCGACCAATTTTGTAGCGAAGCCACGGCGCGCGCGATGGCGATGGCGGCGTGGATGCGGGCCCGTGAATTGGCACCGGAGACCGATCCTCACGCCCTCATCGGCATCGGCATGACGGCGAGCCTCGTCAGCGCAAACCCCAAGCGCGGCGAACATCGTATTCATCTCGGTGTGCAAACCGCTGGCAAAACCGTCTCATTTTCCTTGAGTTTGACCAAGGACTTACGGAGTCGCGCCGCGGAAGAAAAGCTTGCGACCAAGCTATTGTTACTTGCTATGGGCGAAGCTTGTGGGGTCGATGCTTCCACCGTCCAAATTGCTTTTCAGAAAAAACTGAATGGTGTGGAGCAGATTGTTCGCAGGGAGCAAATCGCCGAGCCAGCTTGGACGCGATTGTTGTTAGGCGTGGAACAACGCGTAAGCGGCTCCACGACAGCAACATTCCCACCAAAAATCATCTTTCCAGGTGCGTTCAACCCGCTCCACCAAGGTCATCAACAGATGGCACGCTTCGCCGCGGAGCGCTTGGGCGGCGAAGTCGTTTATGAAATTTCGATCACGAACGTCGACAAACCGCCGCTCGATTTTATTGAAATCAACGAACGTCTCACGGGAATCAAGCAGCAAGACCTTGAACAAAAAATTTTACTCACTGCCACGCCAACATTCCGCGAGAAAGCGGCGCTGTTGCCGGAGTCAACATTTATTGTCGGCATCGACACTCTCATACGGATTGTCGATCCGCGCTATTACGGTGATGATGAGCGCCAACGCGACCAAGCGATTCAGGCGATTACCGCTGCAGGTTGCAGGTTCCTCGTTTTCGGTCGACAGCTTGACGGCCAATTTTGCAGCCTGAGCGACGCGAAACTACCTACCGATCTCCGAGCCATCTGCGACGAAGTCCCGGCGAACGACTTCCGTGAGGATGTGTCCTCGACGGCTTTGCGAAAAAAAGAGAACTGATGGCTGCTTAAAAATCAGTTCTTACCGCTCGACTCGATTGGCTTACTCAAGTGTTTCGATGGCGGTAAGCAAAGCTTGCGGCGAATGAACTTGAACTCGCGATTTTTTGAAATCTTTCTCATTCCTGGTCACAATAACGTCGGCCTTTCCTTGATGAGCGGCTTCCGCCACGACGGCATCTTCAAAATCCGTGAACTGTGAATTGGTCGCGGCTTCGAGCACTTGACGATTGACCGGTAAAACTTCCAACAGGCTCAGGAGCAATTGCACTTGTCTACGAGCATTTGCTAAACCACTCGTTTTGCGTGCCAAATAAAAAATGGTTGTGACTGAAGTCGCACAAACGCAGCCCTGAAGAATGCCCGCCTCAACCAAAGCCAATATTCTTGAGGCAGGTTCGGCAAAGGGATCCCGATCGCAAAGCACATCGAGCAACACGTTTGTATCGAAAGCAATCTTCATCGATATTTGCCAGACAGGTACTCGTGATAGCCTTCCTCGCTTACTTCCGACTTATTCAAAGAACCGCGAAGTTTCTTCACGGTGGGCGTCATTTTTTCGCTGCTGGAAGATGTCGTTTGTAAAAGCGTGAAGTATTCGCCGACAACTTGTGACAGCGATTTCCCCGTGGCTGCCGCATACCGCTTGGCGTGCTGTATCAGTTTTTCTTCGAGACGTAGGGTAAGTTTCGTTTGCATGAACGAGCTCCTGGACGTACAAATCCTATTTGAGTATACGTCACCGCATCCACCCTTGGCAAACCTGCTTAAGCTCGAATTGCGGTTCGGCGGCATCACTTTTATACTGGTGAGTTCGTTTTCAACCTGATTCGCCTAGTATTTCACCAGACTGCCATGACCGGTTCCAAATTCATCATTACCCTCGCCGAGGCCGAGCTGCCGCTCTTCGTCGGCATCGACGTGGGTGGCACTAACATCAAGCTCGGTTTGATTGATAATCGTGGCCGCACGCTGGGCTATCATTCGATTCCCACGGAAGTCGAGCGCGGTCCCGACGATGCGATCGCCCGGATGGCGGCGGGCGTCAACCAACTTTTGGAAAAAGCAGGAGCCAAAAAGTCCGCCGTCGCACGCATTGGTTTGGCAACGCCGGGACCGATGGACATCCCCGCAGGCAT
>JAWXAV010000004.1:0-3705 GCA_034439695.1 Bythopirellula sp.
GTCGATCGATGGGGGGTGGTGGGGGAATGAGCCATGGCTCGTCGATGAGCCGTTCGCCTTCCATGAGTCGTCCGTCGATGCCCAGCCAATCGCGGCCCAGCCCTTCACGACCAAGTGCTTCACGACCTTCGACGGGAGCGCGACCGAGCACGGGTGCGATTGGCAGTCGACCCAGTGGTGGTGCGGCTGCGCGACCTGGTGCTGGTGCTCGACCCGGCACGGGCAGCGCGGCCCGGCCAGGTGCTGGTAACATCGCTGGGAGCGGGCGACCAAGCGCTGGCCAATTGAACAGCTTCCTAAACATCCCCTCGCAGGGTGCGCGACCCGCTGGAGGCCGACCCTCGGTAGGGAATCTGCCTGCTGGCGGCAACGCTGCCGTGGCCGATTTCTTCCACAGTGGGGGAGGGGCCGCCGCCGCGGCTGGAGTGGGAGCCGCTACAGGAACAATCGCCGGTAACCGGGCGGCCCAAGTTGGAACTCGCGACGTGGCAGGAGTAGCAGGAGATCGAGCTGCTCAGCGCGGTGACCGTGCCGCTGGGGCGCAGCAAGACCGCATGGGCAATCGTGGGGATCGCCAAGCAGCGCGAGTCGAAAATCGTGGTGACTACCGATCGAATCTCGCCGACGGTCGGGGAGATCGACGCACCGAACGGCAGCAACAACGCGGTGACCGCGCGGATAACATCCGCGATGAACTGGGTGATCGCTTCGACGACAATCATCTGTTCGATGATTTCTGGCGTGATCACCCGAACGCCTACGTCAACTTTCGGCAGAACCCGGTCTTCTGGTCCTGGGCCACGTTTGCTACCGCGTCGGCGTTCATGCCCTGGAACTGGGGCACGGGCTCTTACTACGACTACGGAAGTGGCGGTGGTGGGTCGTCTGATGCAGGAACCACGTACACCGACGAGGCGACCTATGCCTCTCCCGAGTACTGCGCGCAAGCGGAAGAGCTAGCCGCCAGCGCTCCCGAGGAACCACCGGCCGACACGGAGTGGTTGTCACTGGGCGTGTTTGCCGTTGCTGAAGAGGAGAGCCAAGCGGTCCCCAATATGTTTTTGCAAATGGCAGTCAGCAAGGAAGGGATCATCGCTGGAACCTATCAGAACAAGACCACTGACCAAACGGAATCGCTGGAGGGGATGGTCGACCAGGAAAGCCAGCGGGTGGCCTGGACGATCTCGGGCAAGAACACGCCGATCATGGAAACCGGTCTGCAGAATCTGACCATGAACGAAGCACCGGCGCTCTTGCATTTTGCCGATGGAACGACTCAGCAGAGGCTGTTGGTCCGCGTGGCTAAGCCGGAAGAAGCGGCAACCGCGCCCGCTGCCGCGCCACAATAGATTTGTTGTATTAGAAGGAAACCAGAGATGATCGTTCGGTTGACGAACCAAGTTTTTTCAGTGCTTGTGCTGTTGGCACTTTGCGCCAACTCAGCACTCGCTCAGACCGCCGACCCGCTCCCTTCCTGGAACGATGGCCCCGCCAAGAAAGCGATCCTCGATTTCGTCGATCGTGTCACCTACGAGAGCGATGACGACGGCTATTATGTGCCGCCTGCTAAACGCATCGCGGTGTTCGACAACGACGGCACGCTCTGGTGCGAGCAGCCGATGTATGTGCAGGCGGCATTTGCCCTGGATCGCGTGAAGGCCCTCGCCGCCGAGCATCCTGAATGGAAGGACAAGGAACCTTTTAAGTCGGTGCTGGCTGGCGATCTCCAAGGGGCTCTCGCCGGTGGAGAACAAGGGCTTGTGGAAATCGTGGCCGCCACCCATACCGGCATGAGCACCGCGGAGTTCGAACAGATCGTCAAAGATTGGATCGCTAAGGCGGAGCACCCCCGCTTCAAACGGCCTTACACCGAGTGTTTTTATCAGCCGATGCTCGAAGTGCTCGCCTATCTGCGTGAAAACGATTTCAAAACTTTCATCGTCTCCGGCGGCGGCATCGAATTCATGCGGCCTTGGACTGAACAAGTCTACGGCATTCCACCCCAACAAGTCGTGGGAAGCAGCGTCAAAACCAAGTACGAAGTCGTCGAGGGTCGGCCCGTGCTGATGCGTCTGCCGGAAATCAATTTTATTGATGACAAGACAGGCAAACCGATTGGCATCAATTCGCATATTGGCCAACAACCCATCCTCGCCTTCGGCAACTCCGACGGTGACTACGAAATGCTTGAGTGGACGACTTCAGGCGAGCCAGATGAAGGACATCCGCGATTGGGCCTACTTGTCCACCATACCGATGCCGTCCGCGAATATGCCTACGACAATCCGTCGCACGTTGGTCAGCTCAAACGTGGCCTCGACGATGCCAAAGCCCGTGGCTGGATTCTCATCGACATGAAGAACGATTGGAAAACGATCTTCCCTGCCGAGCCAAGCGAAGTAACCGCCATCGATATTCTGCTTGAGCCTGATGCCACGATGATCGAACATGCCGAGGCGGTGAATGCGCGGCTGCTTAAGAGTTACCCCCAGGGCTATTCACTCGACGCCACCCATCGGCCCCACGTCACCTGCTTGCAGCGCTACGTCAACACGGCCGATCTCGATAAGGTCTACGCTGCGGTCGATAAAGTTTTGGCCGAAGAGCGGCCGACCAATTGGCAATTAGAAGCCTACAAATATTATTACCTTCCCACCCAAGACAACGGTTTGGCTGGCATCGTGGTCAAACCGACCCCCGACATTCTCCGCTTTCAACAGAAATTGATCGAGGCCGTCGCGCCGTACACAGTCAAGACCGGAACTGCCGCGGCCTATGTGACTACCAAGGAAGACCCCGGCATCGTGCCGATGGTGATCAACTACGTGGCCGACTATGTGCCAAAGTACTCCGGCAAGAATTTCAATCCGCACGTCACCGTCGGCGTCGCCAAGCAGGATTTCCTGAACACGATGCTGAAAGAACCATTCGACTCGTTTACATTCTCACCTGTTGGAGTCGCCGTTTACCATCTCGGCAACTACGGCACGGCACGGAAGAAGCTCAAAGCATGGGATTTGAAGAAGTAGCAACTTCCAACCAGCCCTCATTTATTTCACGTTCTTCACCCCGCCAAGTGGCATAGGAAGATGCCTAAGGTAATCCAGCTAAGTGAAGTTTAACGTTCGCGGAATTGAGAGTTCCAAAAAAACTTGCGTGAATCGGGTTGAAGTTGTCTGGCATCCTGCTGAGAATGGAAGTCAGCATGATTTCATTTCTCTTCAGTATCATCATCTGTATTGTGGCGTTGGCTATCTTAACTTGGACAGCCGGGGCTATCTATTTTGATGTCGGTCATGCGTCGGTCGTTGGAGGTTTGTTCGCCTTACTTTGGGTGGCGGCGGCGCTTGGCATGTTTGTATTGTGGCAACCTCCCTGGAAGCCCTTTCTGCTCTTGTTGGTTTTTAGTGGTTGTTTTCTGTGGTGGTGGCTTTCGCGGCGGCCCTCATTTGATAGGCCATGGGATCCACTTTTTGCACAACTACCGCGCGTGACTATGCAAGGAGATTCGATCACGATCGATCATGTGCGAAATGCAGAATATCGTATAGATGAAGTTGCAACCCCACGATATGAAACTCGCAGCTATCACCTCTCTGAACTGTGTGGGAGAATGTCCCTCCGTTAGTTGAAAAGCCGGTTCCACCGACGTTCACAATATCACGCGGACTTCTGCTCGGCGTCAATGGTCTTCGTATCGAGCAC
>JAWXAV010000005.1:0-34735 GCA_034439695.1 Bythopirellula sp.
CAAGGACGCGGATGCCAACGACGGCGTATCTCTGTCGGCGGGTGGTGCGGCCAATCCTCTGTGGAAGGGTGGCGTGGTAACCTATGCCGGCACGACCGATACCGCTGCTCAGGCTTTCGACCGTGTGCTCGACTACATGGGGGCCAATTGGTGGACGCGCGACGGCGTGATCGATACCCCCGATGAGCGGATCATCAACGAGGCCCGCACGGGAACCGGCAAAATCATGGCCTGGGCGGACGACCCCTGGAACAACGATCCGGCGGAAGGAGCGGAATGGCGCGCCCTGAAGAACACGCCACAAACCGATCGCGCTACCGATTGGGATACCGAAATCAGCGTGGGCTATGGCGTCGGGGACGGGATGCCCAGCTACTGGGAACTGCAACACGGCCTCGACCCGAATGTTCGTGATAATGCGGGCGACTTCGATAGCGACGGATACACGAATCTCGAGGAATACCTCAACGACATCGCCGCTTGGCCCGCCCCGGCACCGATCATTTTCGATGGGACGACCAACAGCCGTTACGCGCAAATCACGAACTGGGACGCAAATATCAACGTGACGTTCGATCATCCTTGGCAGCCCTCGAAATATGACGAAGCTCAGATCAACAACGGCACGGTTGTCGTTGATGCCGTGGGCCAACACGCGGGAACGCTGGTGGTGGCCGCGAATGCTGCCAATATGGCGCAGCTCGACATCACGGGTGGGTGGCTCAATGTCGCTGATGCCGTGATTGTGGGGGGCACGGCGACTTCCGTCGGCACGTTGAATCTTAGTGGCGGCAAACTGCGGACGGAGCTGCTCACCAAGGGTGCCGCTAGTTCGTTCAATTTTACTGGCGGGGTGCTGGCCGCCGACGTGGTAACATTTTCGGTTCTAAACCAAGGGGGCCAAATCGCGCCCGGTAACAGTCCGGGCGTGACTTGGGTGATGGGCGATCTGACGATGCAAAGCGGTTCGATTGAGATTGAGATCGCGGGCAATCAAGCCGGCGAGTATGACGCGATTCTCGTGGATGGCCTGCTGACCGCTGGCGGTACGCTCGAAGTCTTGCTTGATGGTTATGATCCCGTTGACGGAGACGAATTTGAGTTGTTCAACTTTGGCTCGGCCACGGGCGGGTTTGCCTTTTCGTTTCCGTCGCTCAGTGGGAACTTGGCTTGGGACACGGCGGATTTGCTCTCGACCGGCGTGCTGTCGGTCGTGGCCGTGGTGACCGAGAACGCTGATTTCGATGGCGACGGCGACGTGGACGGTCGTGATTTTCTCACTTGGCAACGCGGTTATGGAGAGACCGGGCAAGAAAACAACCTGCTGGGTGACGCCAATGGCGATGGCACGGTCGACAGCACGGACCTGGAGGTTTGGCAGGGCCAGTACAGCGATGGCTCGCCGTTGGTTGCTGAGTCGATCGCGGTGCCGGAGCCGAGTGCTGTGGTGCTGTGGGGATTGGCGGCCATGATTGCCAGTTACCGTAGGGTGCCACTGGCTTGCCAGTGCTCCTAATAGCCTTATTCTTGCGGATGGAATTTGTTTGGGCCGCGGAGCATGTTTCGGTATAAAGGGGGGTGATATTCTCTGCACCAAGCGTCAGGTTACTGTATGAACCCGGCTCCCCATCGCAAGACGGTCAAACATTATCACCGGCCGGGTGATCTGCACGAGCTGACGTTTAGTTGTTATCAGCGAATGCCGCTTTTGACCAATGATGATTGGCGGAAACGACTCAGCAGATTTGTTGACGAGGCCGTGTCGGCGTCGGCCATGCAGTTGGTGGCGTTTGTGTTCATGCCCGAGCATGTTCATCTTTTGGTCGATCCTCTCGAAAGCGAGCCCAATCTGGGTCGGTTCTTAGCCAGCCTCAAGCAGCCTTTTTCTGCCGAAATCAAGAGCCTGCTCGAAAGTTGCGGTTCACCCCTACTCAACAAGCTCACCATTCGTGAACGTCCTGGCAAAACCGTCTTTCGCTTCTGGCAAGAAGGCTCGGGTTACGATCGGAACCTGCAAAAGCCGGCGACGACACTCTCAGTGATTGACTATCTGCACATGAACCCGGTCCGCCGGGGGTTTTGTGAAAAGGCCATCACTTGGAAATGGTCGAGTGCTCGCTGGTATCTCAACGATCCATCCCGAGTGCAAGACCCAGATCTGCCGGTCATTCACGGTTTACGTGCCGGAGCACTGGATAAAAATTTCGCAGAGTAGTGATCCACGGAGAATCCGCTAGATGCAGCACAAGTTTGCCTGATGGTATGTCTTGCTTGATTCGAGAAGAGCACTGGCAAGCCAGTGGCACCCGCCGCGCAAAAAAAGACCCGGGGAGTGCCAGCCCCGGGCTTGGTGTTTTTACTTGAAGGGCGTTCAGTTGAGATCGCCGTCGGCACGTCCGCCGATGCCATCCCAGACGAGCGGATCGACGTCGAAACCGTAGTTATTCACCGAGCCATCGCACATGGCAATGTTCACTCCACCGGGATGAGCGCTACCAAAATACTTGGGGTAAGCGGAACCTTCATTCCCAGGTGCGGCCTCGCCTTTGTCGGTGTCTTGTTTGGGCGTCGTGCTTTGACCGATACTACGGATCGTATCTTGGTCCCAACCTTGGTACATCGAACCGTTGTCAGCAGGATTGTCGGAAGGTTGAGCAGGTGCGACTTTACGCGTGGCAATTTCATAGAAGAACGAACTGACCCATTTTTCGCCGGCGGCGGCAGTTTTTGAAGTTCCGTCAGAGATCTCGGCCATACGAGCACCACCGTGGTCGCAGACGGCGCCCGTGCAATTGGAGTTGTCACTCACCCAATCACAATTGGGATAGCCATCTCTGCAGTCATTAAAGGCAGGAACTTTGGGAGCGGGTTTGCCAGTTGAGAAGCCTATACCATGTCCTCCGTTGGCCGCGTAGTCGGATTTCGCGGCGAATTCCGAAGGATCAGCATTGAAGATGACCGTTTCGTAATTCGGATAGAGCTGAGAAGGCCGGCGACTGGGGCAGTTGAACATGGGAATGAGCACTGTCGCTTGGTCCTTTAACGCGGCTCGCAATGCAGGGCCCGTCAAGCCGCTACCTCCAAATTTCTTTACATTCTGATTTTCCAAATAGTCGGAAACTTGATATATCCAGCCACCTTCTTGGCGTGGGCCGACTCCATGCTCTGGATTGCCCATCCAATTGAAACTCCAACCACCGGCTGGAAACGTCTTGTTCGCGGTCTCGTAATTGAGCATGCCAATACTGATTTGGCGGAGACTGTTCTTGCACTGCGCATTCCGTGCCGCTTCGCGCGCCGCTTGAATGGCTGGCAAGAGCAGCGCGACCAAGACGCCGATGATGGCGATGACGACCAAGAGCTCGACGAGGGTAAAGCCGAGGTGCCGTGAAGGCCGTTCGATTCGTTGAATCGCGGCTAGAGAGCGCAATTGAGTTTGTGTTTTCATGCCACTGATCTCCCTGACGAGACAGCCCGAAGGAATAGAAATAGAATCCGTGAACAGACGACAAGCTACCGTTTTGATGAGTGGAGGTTTGATTCCCTCCTGAAATCGAACCAACGCCACAAATCATATTCACTCAGAGTTGGGAATGACAACTCACCAGCCAATTGGCAGAAGTTTAGTGGGTATTAGCGATTGCTGGCCCCGGCTGCCATTCTGCCAAGGAGTCTCTGCACTCAAACTCTCTTCGTGATAATTCTTAACTTACCTTGCTTTTTCCTTGCATTGGAGGGGGTGTTCTTGCAATAATAGGGTGAAAAGCCGCAGGCTCATTCTTCTTCTCTTCATACTTCTCTGTTGCAGGCACCAATCATGGAACGAGTCCTCGAAATTGCATTGGCCTATCCGCGCTTTCCTCATCGTGAATCGTTTTTTGAAGGCGTGCTGAAATACGCTAACGATACGAATCGCAATTGGTCGTACATCACTGGTCTCGAAGCGCTTTCGATGTCGGTGCTCGATCTGGTCGGCTGGCCGGGGGATGGAATTCTCGCGGCCCTGTGTACGGAAGAAGAAGCGGCTTGCGCGGCAGCGCTGCCGATTCCGGTGGTGAATATCTCGTGCGCGCTCGAGCAGTCGCCGGTGCCGCGGTGCGCGGCGGATTTCGTGGCGATGGGCAAAATCGCCGCTTCGCACTTGCTTGACAAAGGATTTCAATCGTTCGCTTACTACGGCTTGAGCGATGTGGGCTATTCCAACCAGCGTCGCCGGGGTTTTGAAGAGCGCTTGGCGGAAACCGGCGTGCAACCATCGGTGTATCTCTGCAAGCCGACGTTCCGCCTTGGCGGGAGTGAGTGGCTGCAACAAAACCGGCAATTGGCCGAGTGGATTTTGAGTTTGAATCGCCCCGTGGGGTTGTTTGCGGTGTCGGATTATCGCGCTCGGCAAGTGCTCGATGCCTGCCGACTGGTGGGGCTCAAAGTTCCCGAGGAAGTGGCGATTGTGGGCGTCGATAATGAACGGATCATTTGCGACCACGTGCATCCAACGCTCACCAGCATCGCTCGCAATAATTTACTCGAGGGCTACCGGGCGGCAGAACTGTTGGATCGGATGATTCAGGGTGAAGACGTGCCGCTGGAGACCGAGCCCGTTTCGCCGCTAGAAATCGTCGAACGGGATTCGACCGCGACGTTTGCGGTGTCGGACCCGCGGCTGCGTGATGCGCTGAATTATCTGCATTTACACATCGAAGACCCGTTGTCGATCGATGAAGTGACGCGCCATGCGGGTGTTTCGCGACGTTGGTTGGAATATGCGTTTCGCGATGCGTTGGGCGAAACCCCTTATCAGTATTTGCGGCGGCAACGGCTCGCGCACGCGCGGCGTTTGCTCTCCAGCGAGCCGAGCGCCAAGATTTACAATGTGGCTCAAAGAAGTGGCTTCACGTCGGCGAAGCAATTGACGATTGCGTTTCATCAGGATTTCGGGATGAGCCCGCGTGATTATCGCCGTGCGGCGCAGTCGTAGTGGGCTGTCTGGGAATTTCCTGGTGTAGGGAACGCCGCGGATGGCGTTCCCTACAGTTTTAGAACCGGTTTCAAAATCAAGAGAGAGAACCGGACGCTAGCGCGTGGCGGCTGATTGAATCGGCCGCAGGGCGCTAGCCCTCGGTTTTTGACACTGCCTCTAACCTGTTTAGGGGTGGAATTGTTCCCTTCTAACGCACTCGAAGTTCCATTTTATGCAATGCGTTATTTGGGATGATTTATGCGGCAATATCTTGTTTACAGCAATGCAGTGATAATTAAATTGAATGAAGCTGCCTGGAACGTCTGGGCGGTGTGTTACGAAGACTGATTCCTAGTGTGGCGGTGTTTGGATTCGGTGACTTGTCTTAAGCCGCAGGGGGCATGACGCGGGCTCGTCGCGCTGGGGTTGCTTCGTTTCCGGTCTCTTTTCCGATTCGCTTTCTTAATCACTTTGAGATGGACTGCGTCAGTCCGTCGTGTCAACTAATGGGAGTATGACTAATGAAGAAACAACTGCGATTCACTTTTCTGCTGGCCTCTGGGCTCGCTGTCGCGCTGATGCAGGGTGCCTCGGCTCGCACGATTAGCACTTTTGATCTCGGTGGCGCCGACGCGGAAGTCCGCGAAGCCGCGCCGACCACCCCTCGTGGTGCAATGGTTGAGCTTGGCATGCGCGAAGCCACCGCGCATAACGGCCACGTCTACATGAAGTTTGGCGTGCAAGGCGTGAACGCCGCCAACTTGAACCATCCGATTACGGTACGCACGACTTGGATGCTCAACAACTTGGGCAACGCCCGTATTGAAGATGAGATTGACCAAGTGAGCGCCACGTTTAACGACAATCCGAATGTGATGTTCGACTACTTTGTCCTTGATCCGAATAATGCGAAGGCGAACTGGAATGAAGCGACCATGATCTATGGTCCTGGTCCCCAGGCCGCTCCCGCGTTGGCGTTTGATGGCAATTTTGCCACGGACGATTTGATCATCGGTCCAGGCAATTTGACTTACTTGGGGAGTAATGAGCTGAGAAGTCTGGCACGCAATGGGAATGGCCCAGGTTCCATCCCCATCGAGAATCGCATTCCGCTTGGCGAAGCCTTTGATCTGACCTTTGCCCCCGGTAGCGCGTTGCATCTTGCCATCGTGGCAGCCCAGGCCACTGGCCACAAAACGGTGACCGTCGTAACGACACTGCAACATGATTTTAATACTGTCGGTGTTTCGCCTGACTGGGTGAATCACAACTACGTGTTCACTCCCAAGGAGAAGAATCCCATGAACATCGACACCGCTTACGACAGCGATACGACGAACCCGAATAATCCTCTGGGTTCTCCCCATAACGGTGCCGCGAATACCCAAGCCAATCCGTTTGCTCCTCAGTTGTTGTTAGTTCCCGAGCCGACCAGCATGGCGCTGCTTGGGCTTTGCAGTCTGTCTTTGTTGGTTCGCCGACGGATGGACTGATTGAGTTATTTGAGAATCAGGCGCTCGCGGAGCTCAGTCCGCGAGCGCCTGTATGTTTTTCGCTTTTAGTAGGAACGAGAGAATTCTGATTCACTATTTTTAGGCCAGGGAACCCCCGCGATACATTTGCCAGGGGGTTTATTTTTCAAGGGCCAAGAGAGCACGATCGCGTGCCGAACGGAACGAGTAACCCACTCACGAGTCATACTGATCCAAGTTGAGCAGGGAGCGCGCTCAACCCAAGACCTCATCAACAGGCTATTCAAGACATCTGATTCAGCTTTAAGGACAATAATCATGCGAAAACTCACATGCTCCCTAGCGGCCATGGTGTTGGCGGCTGCGAGTTTGGCGTCGACTTCCCAAGCCCAGGTGACCACCGTCAATTGGGGCGGAGCCACGGGTCCGCAAAACTGGCACGACAATGGCGTTTGGGTCGGCGGGGTCTTTCCCAATGATTCGCTCAAGAAAGCCAACCTCTCGGTCAATCTTGGTGCCGGCCTGAACGTGAGTCTGGGGACCACCGACGCGACCGTCGCGGGGTTGGTGATGGGGGGGACTTCCAGCGCGGTGACGACCGAAATTAGCGGAACGACGGGTCGGTTGATCTTTCATAATGAAGACGAAGATGTGCCAACCCAATTCGAGAACGCTGACTTCGACAATAGCACGGATGTCACGGGCCGTGACTTTCTGATTTGGCAGCGCGGTTATGGCATGACCGGTCAGGTCAATAACGGCAATGGTGACGCGAACCTCAGTGGCGTCGTCGATAGTGTCGATCTTGGTATCTGGCAGGATCAGTATGGCCTGGGTACGGGTCTGTTTAACATTGGCACGCCCTCTTTGGAAACGACCGGGGTGGTCGGTGCCGTGAACACGATCAGCGCGCCGATTCACATTATGAATCAGCAACTCGAAATCGGCGGGCCGAGAGCCCTCTCGATCAATAGCGGAATCACCTATGAAGGTGACGCCATGGCCGCCGGCGCGAGTAGTTCTGGTCTCCGGGCCATGAATTCCGACTTGACGGTCACGATTAACAACGGCCTGAACTTTGTGAATTCGGACGCTGGGGAATTGGTTGATTTTACGATCAACAACAATGGCGAAGCCCAAGGGACTTTTGTGATCGATGCGGTAATGTCAGGGGTGGGCGATATTATTTTAGGCCGCAATAGCTCGGGTGGCGGCACTCTTGGGACAATCCAGTTGAACAATAACAATACATTTCACGGGAGTATTCGCGCGGGGCGTGGCAACTTGATCTTGGGTCATAACAATGCCCTCGGTAAGAGCGACGTCTTGAACAATAACGGCACGCCGATGGATCCCATGGACGACTTCTTTCCGCTGGCGACTTATCGACAAACGGGACCGGTCACCACAAGTGGCTACAACATGATTTCGACCGCCGACGATCGGGTGATCTCGAACGAGATCGTGTTTGCTCAATGGCAGACCATCACTGGCGCAAATTCGATTGAATTCAATGGACATTTGACTCAGACCAACAACCGTGGCCTGATCAACATGCTGCCGGCCGGCAAGGTGGTGAAGATCAGCGGCGATTTGGATATTTGGGAGGATGACGAAGTTCTGGAACGTCGCTTCCAGATTGACGGCTCGGGCAAGACGTTGATCACGGGCACGATTAGTGATGATGCGCTCGGCACGACCGGTCAAGACCGTCGTATCACAAAGACGGGTACAGGCGTTTTGGTCATCGACGTGGCGGCTGGTGCGAATAATCATAGCGGCCCGGAAGTCATCATGATGGGTAACTTGCACTATGCGGACAACGATTCGCTGAATGTGAGTACGAATGTCTCGGTCGGTTATTCGGCCAATATCCGATCCACCGGTGGAGCGGTGGGTGTCGATGTTCACCCCGTCGGTCAAACCTTGCCGACCAATACGACCTTTCTGGGAAAAATTGACCCGACGAGCACGGGGGGGTTGATGTTGGCTGCCTCGGATGCCGCGGTGAATATCAACTTTTCCTCGGCGGCTTTGAATAACGTGGAGAACATGAGTTTGGCCGCGCCGGAAACGGGGATTACCTACACCGGCACTCTGACCCCCAATGCCAACCAGTTTCGTTTGGGTGGTGGCACGGGAACCTTGACCATGACAAACGTCCTTTCGGGGGCTGCTCGGTCGATGTCGGTGCGAAATGGCGGAACTGTGCGGCTGCTGGGCAACAACAGTTATGGCGGTGCCACGGTGATCGAGAGCAAATACACGCAATCGAACCAAGTTCCCGGCCAGAATATTTTTATTAACACCTTGGTGAGCCCCACGCTCGAAGTGAATACGTTGGCGAACGGCGGTTCTAATAGCAGTATTGGCTCGTCGTCGAATGCCGCCGCGAACTTGACCATTCAGGGTTCGACTCTCAAATATGTCGGCACCGGTCACACGACCGATCGACTGTTTACCATCGGTACCGCGGGTGCCACGCTGGATGCTTCCGGCACGGGGGCCGTGGTTTTCTCAAACACAGGGAACGCTGTGTCAGCCGATGCTGCTGACATTACCGGCACGCTCGATGATTTTTCCGGTGTTCCGAATGTTGTTTACAATGCTTCCAATTCGCGGGACGTGATTATTGGCATGACGATCAGTGATCCCGATCCGAAGAATTTGGCGACCGACTTCACGCAAGCTCCTTGTAATGAACCGAGTGGCACAAATTGCATTCCCGCACTCGACGCTCAGACACCTCCTGAACCTGTTGTTGTTACCGGAGTGAGCGACAACGGCAAGGAGATAGGCATCAGCGCAAATTACGGATTCATTTACAAGGAAAACACACGGATTGTGTTAGGCACCGTGGCACGAACTTTGAATTTAACCGGTTCCAATACCCAGGCCAACATTCTCAGCCCCGTGATCAGCAACTCCGCCAAGGGGGGCGTGGTGAATGTGGTGAAGAGTGGGGCGGGCACTTGGTTGCTTGAAAGCTTGAACACAACCACCGGCACAACCACGGTGAATGCTGGCACGCTGGGCGGCAACGGCGGTGTTGGTGGTAGTTTGACCGTCAACACCGGCGGCACGTTTGCACCGGGCGGCACGGGGGGTTCGGCGATTGGTGACTTTAGCGTGGCGGGCAGCTTTGCGCTGAACGCGGGTTCCGTTCTGGCCGTGCAATTGGGCGGGACCGCACCGGGCACTTTTGACGTGCTCAACGTCACGGGTGCCGCCACGCTGAGTGGTGCGCTGAATATTTCCGCAGTTGCTTTCGCCCCGGCCATGGGGAATGCCTTTACCGTGTTGACTGCGGCGGGTGGGATCACCGACAGTGGTTTGACCCTGACCGGCCTGTCGGGATTCACCAAGTCGATTGTGGGCAACAGCTTGATTATCACCAAGACGGCTGCCCTGTCGGCCTTGGCCGCCGTGCCTGAACCAACCAGCCTCGTGCTCATCGGTTTGGCCTTGGCTTGTTGCGGGGTTGTTCATCGGCGAACGATGTAGGCGGGAGTGAAGTCGAGTGCGCCAATCAACGGTTCCATAAATGGCAACCCAACGACACGCTTGTCGTTGGGTTGCTTTTTTTGCTTGTGGGGAACGCAAGGCTGCGACTTATTCTCGATAGCGATACAGCCGATGTCACACATTTCTGTTGGAAATTCTTACGAAATCGGAATATTCAGTTGCAACTCATGGGTGCCAGCCATGCTCAAAACAAGGGTGCTAATCAATTGACATAGTTACTTGTGGCCAAGGATAATGGAGTTTTTAGGGCTATCGTTGCCTCCAGTCCAGGGATTAAGAAGAAACAGATGAGTGCCGCCACGACCGACCAATTCCGCTACGTTTCTTATCTTTGGGATGATGCGACCGCCGAGCGTCTGAGTCCCGCGGAGCGTTTGGTTTATCGCTCGAATTGTCTGGGTGCCGACCAGCGAATCACCAACACGGGTGGTGGCAACACGTCGTCGAAACTTGTGGAACTTGACCCACTCACCGGCGAGGACGTGGACGTGTTGTGGGTGAAGGGTTCGGGGGGAGATTTGCGCACCAGCAAGCTCGACAACTTCGCCTCGCTCACCATGACCAAGCTGATGGGCTTGCAGCAAGTTTACGCCGATCAGCCGGAACGCGGTCCCAAGACCTCGGCCGAGGACGTGATGGTCGGCTATTTCCCGCATTGTACGTTCGCGCTCAACCCGCGGGCGAGTTCGATCGACACGCCATTGCACGGCTTCCTGCCGGCGAGACACGTGGACCACATGCACCCCAAT
This sequence comes from Bythopirellula sp., assembly GCA_034439695.1. Lineage (GTDB taxonomy): Bacteria > Planctomycetota > Planctomycetia > Pirellulales > Lacipirellulaceae > Bythopirellula. The sequence goes on from JAWXAV010000005.1 coordinate 10,704, forward strand.
TCGGTGATCGCGATTGCCGCGAGCCGCGCGAGCCAGCGGCTTACCTCGGAAATCTTTGGTGGTGAGATTGGTTGGGTTCCTTGGTTGCGGCCCGGTTTTGAACTCGGGCTACTCATGCAACGCGAAGTCGAGGCGAATCCGCAACTCAAAGGTTTGGTGATGAGCCAACATGGTCTGATCAATTGGGCCGACGACGACAAGGAATGTTATGAGTTGACGCTGTCGCTGATTGACAGAGCGGCGGAATACATCGAGTCGAAAGATCGGGGAGCCGACACCTTTGGCGGGCAGAAATACAAATCTCTGGAAGCTCAGCGCCGCGATGACTTGCTCGTGGAGCTGTTGCCTTGGCTGCGAGGGAAAGTGTCGCAGCAAGCGCGGTTCATTGGCACGGTGCAGTCGGACGACGCGATCTTGCGATTTGTGAATTCGCATGATGCCGCGCGGCTGGCGGAGTTGGGCACGAGTTGCCCCGATCACTTCTTGCGGACCAAGATCAAGCCGTTGTACGTGGATTGGAATCCCCAGCAAGAAGAGAGCGCCGCGCTGCGGGAGAAGCTGGCCGCGGGATTGGTCAAGTATCGGCAGGATTACCGTGATTATTACGAGCGCTGCAAACATGCCAACTCGCCCGCGATGCGTGATCCCAATCCGACAGTGATTTTGATTCCCGGCGTGGGGCTGATTGCGTGGGGCAAAAATAAGAGCGAGTCGCGCGTGACGGCGGAGTTTTACAACTGCGCCGTGGAGGTCATGCGAGGCGCGGAGGCGATGGATGAGTATATCGCCCTGCCCCAACAAGAAGCGTTCGACATCGAGTATTGGCTGTTGGAAGAAGCCAAATTGAAGCGGATGCCGCCCGAAAAAGAGTTGGCCCGCAGCATTGTTGTGGTGGTGGGCGCGGGGTCGGGGATCGGCAAGGTGATTGCTCATCGCGTGGCGAGCGAAGGGGCCCACGTGGTTTGTGCCGACTTGAACCGCGAAGCCGCCGAAGCGACGGCCCAAGAGTTGGTCAAGAAATATGGCCAAGGGATCGGCGTGGCGGGGACGGGCATCTCGGGCTGTGGACCCGCGATTGGCGTGGGAGTCGATATCACTAGCCGCCAGTCCATCGGCGAGCTCTTGCGGCAGACAATTTTGGCTTACGGTGGTATCGACAACCTAGTGGTGACCGCCGGTGTGTTTCTGCCCCCCAGCCGCGATGGCCGCGTTTCCGATGATGCCTGGAAGCTAACTTTTGAGGTGAATGTTCGCGGTAGTTATAATGTGGCTGACGAGGCGAATAAAGTGTTCGTTGAGCAAGGCTTATCTGGCTCGATTGTGATGACGACCAGCGTGAACGGCATGGTTGCCAAGAAGGGGTCGCTCGCCTACGACACGTCGAAGGCCGCGGCGAATCATTTGGTCCGCGAGTTGGCGATTGAATTGGCACCGTTGGTGCGAGTGAATGCGATTGCCCCGGCGACCGTGGTCGAAGGCTCGACGATGTTTCCGCGCGATCGGGTGCTGGCCTCGCTGACGAAGTACAATGTTGCTTTTCAAGAGAATGAATCCGACGACGAGTTGCGCGGCAAGTTGGCGAACTTTTATGCCCAGCGCACGTTGACTAAACAACCGATTACCCCTTCCGATCAAGCGGAAGCGGCTTATTTTCTCCTCTCCAGCAAGTCGAGCAAAACCACGGGCCAGATTATCTGCGTCGATGGCGGCTTGCACGAAGCGTTTCAACGCTAGAATTGAACGGCATGAAGTTGATCGCCCACTTATCCATTGACCTCGGCGCAAGCTCTGGCCGGGCCATGATTGGCGTCTTGTCGGGCGAGCCCCAGTGGTTGCAACTGGCGGAAGTCCATCGCTTCGAGCATCATTCGTGTCCCACGCCCACTGGTCCCGTGTGGGATCTCACCGGCATCTGGCAAAATATCCTCACCGGGTTGCGCGCCGCCGCCGTTTGGTGCAAGGCCAATCAAGCTGAACTGCGGAGCGTGGGCGTTGACACATGGGGGGTCGATTGGGCCCTCGTTGGCAAGTCGGGCGAGTTGCTGGCCCTGCCCCATTGTTATCGTGACCCACAAAACGACGCCGCGTGCGAACGTGTGTTGGAGCGAATCGGCGGCTTTGAAAAGTTGTACGCCCGCACCGGCATTCAACTGATGTCGCTCAACACATTGTTTCAAGTTGCGGCGCGCCATGAGCGCGAACCGCGTTTGTTCGATGTGGCCGAGCGGTTGCTGTTTCTCCCCGATTTGTTTCATTACTGGCTCTCGGGAGAATTAAGCACCGAACGAACCATCGCCTCCACGAGCAGCATGCTCGATGTCCACACGTGCCAGTGGGACGGCGAATTGATGAACCAACTGAGGCTTCCCACGCACATCTTGGGCCCCATCACCGAGCCGGGGACCAACATCGGTTGTGTGCGCGCGGAATTGGCCGCTGCCACGGGTGTTCCCAAATCCTTGCGGGTCATTTTACCCCCCTCGCACGATACGGCGTCAGCCGTTGCGGCGGTGCCGGCGGTTGGTGATCGCTCGTGGGCTTATCTTTCCAGTGGCACTTGGTCGCTGTTGGGTGCCGAAATCGCAAAGCCGATTGCGACGGACGAAGCACGTCAGGTACCCTTCACCAATGAACGCGGGATCGATGGTACGGTGCGATTCCTGAAAAACATCGCCGGGTTGTGGTTAGTGCAAGAGCTGCGCCGCGAGTGGGACTTGCAAGGCGAGCGCCGCGACTACTCCGAACTGATTCGTGAAGCCGAGCAAGCGGAACCGCACCGCACGTTGATTGATCCCAATCACGCGGAGTTTGTGAGCCCCGGCAACATGGCGGAAAAAATCCGCCAGTTCGCGCGTGATACCAATCAACCCGTTCCTGAAACCGTCGGCCAGTTGATCCGCTGCTGCTTGGAAAGCTTGGCCAATTGTTACCGGCAAACAACCGATCAACTCGAAGCTGTGCTAGGCCGACCGATTGAAGTGCTGCATTTGGTCGGCGGCGGCACCCAGAACCACTTACTGAATCGTTTAACGGCGGAAGCCTTGGGGCGACCGGTGATTTGCGGTCCCGTCGAAGCGACCGCGATTGGCAACGTGTTGGTGCAAGCTCTCGGCTGCGGCGAGATTGCCGACCGCGCGGAGTTGCGGACCATCGTGGCGCGTTCGTTTGATTGTGAAGAACTCAACAGTGGCCAACAGTCCGATCATCGGATTAGCCGCTCGGTTCAATTGTCCCACTGAGGCAAAGAAAGCGTTCTATGTCGAAATTGGAAAAGGCTTACGAAATTGCCAAGCATCAATACGCCGAGGCGGGCGTGGATACCGACAAGGCGCTCGAGCGATTGGCGACGATTCCGATTTCGCTCCATTGTTGGCAGGGCGACGACGTCCGCGGCTTTGAAAACAGCGGCGAAGACCTGGGGGGTGGCTTGGCCGTCACGGGGGCTTACCCTGGCAAAGCGCGGACAGCCGACGAATTGCGGAGTGATCTGGAGCAAGCGTTGTCGCTGATTCCGGGAAAACATCGGCTCAATCTGCACGCCTGCTACGCCGAAACGGGTGGCAAAAAAGTTGATCGCGACGCGCTTGCGCCTCAGCATTTTGAGCGCTGGATCGACTGGGCGAAAACCAATCGCCTGGGGATGGATTTTAACCCCACTTACTTTGCTCACGCGATCGCGGGCGATGGCTTTACGTTGTCGCATCCTGACAAAAAGGTGCGCGAGTTTTGGATCGACCATGGCATCGCTTGCCGTAAGATTGGCGCGGCGATTGGCGCGGCCCTCGGCAAGCCGTGCATCACGAATGTGTGGATCCCCGATGGTTTCAAGGATATACCTATCGACCGCAAAGGCCCGCGGGAGCGTTTGGCCGCGTCGCTCGACGCGATGTTTGCCGAACCGCTCGACAAACGCCACAATCTCGATGCCATCGAATCGAAGCTGTTCGGACTGGGTTCGGAAAGCTATGTCGTCGGTTCGCATGAGTTTTATCTGGGTTACGCGATCAAGAACAACAAAGTGCTGTGCCTGGACGCGGGGCACTTTCATCCGACCGAAGTCATTTCCGACAAGCTCTCCGCGGTGTTTTGTCACTTGGAGGAAGTGCTGCTGCACGTGAGCCGGGGCGTGCGTTGGGACAGCGATCACGTCGTGATTCTGAGCGATGAGTTGTACGCGATCGCGCAGGAGTTGGTGCGCGGCGACTATTTGAAGCGCGTGCATATTGGGCTTGATTTCTTCGACGCGAGTATCAATCGCATCGCCGCTTGGGTGATTGGCACGCGGGCGATGATCAAAGCGCTCTTGGTCGCCTTGCTGGAGCCGATTGATCGCTTGCGTGACATTGAGTCATCGGGAGACTTCACGAGCCGCTTGGCAATGCTGGAAGGGCACAAGTCGCGCCCCTGGGGAGCCGTCTGGGATTATTACTGCCAGCGCTCCGAGGTTCCCGTTGAAGCGCGATGGCTGGCCGAGGTCAAGCGGTACGAAGCCGAAGTGCTGGCCGGACGGACATAAGTGGTTCTTCAAGAATTTTGTGGGTCACAAGTTGCGATTGGTGGTGTCTGCCGAGAAAATGTTTTGCTTGCTGAACGCCTCCGGTATCCCGTGAGGGATTGAAGCCATTAGCCCGGGGTAAGAAAAGCGAGCCTTGGCGAGTCTTTTCGCCACCCCGGGTTACGGAAGAAATCCAATTCTCGTCCGAGGTGGTAACATTGTGTTCCGACGGTGCGCAAACAAGGACGAAATCAACCGCGGCTGGAATTTCGGCCTCGACAACATGCCTTTGGTACACAACGCGTATTGTTCGGCCGAGGAATCTCTGTGGATGTGACCCGGGGTAGCGACGAAGCTCGCCAAGCTCACTTCGCCGCAACCCCGGGCTAATAGCTTTAATCCCTGACGGGATATCAGAAGCCTGTGCCATGTTGAAGACAAAACACGATGCGCGTTGAAAGTAGCAAGTTCACGCACTAAAAATCCTGAAGTATCAAATAATTTGGCTTAAGCTATTCTCAGAACCCCTCCCCAGAGTACTGGGGAGGGGGATTGGTAAGTAGACTGAATCGAGTTCCGGCCATGCGAGTTGGTCTGTTTATCCCCTGCTACGTTGACCAATTCTATCCGCAGGTCGGTCTGGCCACGGTCCAGGTGCTCGAGCATTTTGGGGCGACGGTCATCTATCCCGCCGAGCAAACCTGTTGTGGGCAGCCGCTCGCGAACGTCGGACTAGCCGACGATGCCCGGCCGTTGGCCCAGCGGTTCGTCGACTTGTTCAGCGAGTATGATTACGTGGTCGGGCCGTCGGGCAGTTGCATTTCGATGGTCCGCAACCATTACGCCGATCTGTTGGGCGAAGAACCTCGGTATCTGGAGTTGCAACGGAAAACCTACGAGCTCTGCGAATTTCTCGTCGATGTTCTGCAGGTTCCCGAGATTGCGGGACGATTTCCCTACCGAGTTGGCATTCACCAAGGCTGCCACGGCTTGCGGGAGTTGCGGACGGGAAGTTCGAGCGAAATCGTAGGCGCATCGTTTAACAAGACGCGGAAATTGCTGGAATCTTTGAAGGGAATTCAACTCACCCCACTCGAACGGCCTGACGAGTGTTGTGGTTTTGGCGGGACGTTTGCGGTTGCCGAGGAAGCCGTCTCGTGCATGATGGGCCGCGACCGTATTCTCGACCACCTCCAGTCGGGGGCCGAAGTGCTGACCTCGGGCGATATGTCGTGCCTGATGCATTTGGAAGGTTTGATTCGCCGCGACGGCCAGTCCTTGCGGGTGATGCACGTGGCGGAGATTTTGGCGGATTGTTGCGCGCAGAGTAAAACGCTTCCATGACCACGCATCTGGACCATCCGACCGCTGCGAAGGAATTCGTCGCCAATGACGAGCGTGCCCATTGGCATGACCAGGCATTATGGTTCGTGCGCAAGAAGCGTGATCGGGTGGCCCATGCACTGCCCGAGTGGGAAGCGCTCCGCGAGCAAGCGTCGCGGATCAAGCTCCACACGATGAGCCGCTTGGCTCAGTATCTGGAAGAGTTTGAGCGGCAAGCAACCCAACTGGGAGCGGTCGTGCATTGGGCCACCAATGCCGCGGAGCACAACCAGATTGTGCTTCGCTTGCTCACAGAACGTGGCGTGAGACACGTCGCCAAGAGCAAGTCGATGCTCACCGAGGAATGTGGGCTCAATCATTTCCTCGAACGCCACGGCATCGAAGTGGTCGATACCGATCTGGGCGAGTGGATCGTGCAGCAACGGCGCGAGCATCCGAGCCACATTGTTTTGCCGGCGATTCACATCAAGAAGGAAGAAGTCGGCCAACTGTTTCACGAACGGTTGGGAACCACGGCGGGGGCCACCGATCCGCAGTATCTGACCGAGGCTGCGCGGCAACATTTGCGGCAAGAATTCTTGCGAGCCGGCGCGGGGATCACGGGCGTCAATTTCGCGATTGCCGAGACTGGCGGAATCGTTGTTTGCACGAATGAAGGCAATGCCGACTTGGGCGTGTCGCTGCCGAAGTTGCACATCGCTTGCTTGGGGATTGAAAAGCTGATTCCCCGCGCGGCGGATTTGGGGGTGTTTTTGCGGCTACTGGCGCGTTCGGCAACAGGGCAGCCGATCACCACCTATTCGTCGCACTTCCACGGCCCGCGGGCTGGCGGGGAGTTGCATATCGTGCTGGTGGATAATGGCCGGAGCGAATTGCTGGCGAGCGATGATTTTCGGCGGTCGCTCAACTGCATTCGGTGCGGCGCGTGCATGAACACCTGCCCCGTGTATCGCCGCAGCGGGGGGCACAGTTACGGCGTGACCGTACCGGGGCCGATTGGTTCGATCATTAATCCGTTCGCGGACCCCGCCGCCCATAGCAGCTTGCCGGGCGCGTGCAGTTTGTGCGGTTCGTGTACCGACGTGTGCCCGGTGAAGATCGATCTGCATCATCAGCTTTACGTATGGCGACGCCGGTTGGCGGAAAAAGGTTTGTTGTCATGGTCAAAGCGAATCTCGATGAAGCTCGCGGGTGCCGTGTTGCGAAATCCGACGCTGTACCGGATTGCGGGTTGGTTTGGTCGCAACTCGCTGCGGTTCTTGCCGCGATGGCTCGTTTACAATCCGCTCAATATCTGGGGCCGCCAGCGGGAGTTGCCCGTGCCACCGGCGCAAACCTTCCGCGAGTTGTACCAAATCGACATGGAGAATAAGAACTCGCTCGGAGACAATTCGCATGGATAGCCGGCAGCGAATTCTCAATCGGGTGCGACAATATCAACCTGCTTTGGTGGAGTTGCCCGCGCATCTGCAAAGCGGTATCACGTTCGCCGATCCGCGCGCCCAGTTTCTTACCGTGCTTGAACAAGTGGGCGGGCGCGGAACGGTCGCGTCGGATCTCACCGACGCGGAGAGCTTCGTGCGCACATTGCCCGTGATGGAGGATGCCAAGACGGTCGTTTCGTTGGTGAAGGGGATCGGCGTGGGGAACCTCGACATCAATAGTTGTCAGGAGCCGCGGGAGTTGGTGGGAGTCGATGTGGCCATCGCCGCCGGAAAATTTGCCGTTGCAGAGAACGCGGCGATTTGGGTGACGGATGAAAATCTCAAGCATCGTGCGATCTATTTTATTTGTCAGCATTTAGTGCTGGTCGTGCCGGCCAGTGAGATTGTCGACAACATGCACCAAGCCTATGCCCGCTTGGGGGGTGCGTTTGACCGGCCGGGTTTCAGCGCGTTTATTTCGGGCCCTTCTAAAACTGCTGACATCGAGCAAGCGCTGGTGATCGGTGCGCAGGGGGCGCGGTCGCTGACGGTGGTGTTGGTGGAAAGTTTGTAAGTGGGTAGGTGGGGGTTGGTCTGGCGCGCTCGCGAAGCCGTAAGCGGAGATACCTTCAAGGGTAGTCCGGGTTGTCGCGACTTACGTCGACGATGAAATCGTCTTGGAGAAATTCGCGGCCAAGAAGCAAAGGATACTTCATGGCCGAGCGGTCATTGAGCGAGACGATTGCTTCCTTTGCAACGCCCTGACATAACAGTCGTAAACGTACTTGGTAACGGTTTGTGGTACCCGAGGCACTACGAACCCCGGCGTACCCCAAAATCGTGGATTCAAGCCAATGAGTGTCACCGTCTGGACTTTCCAACAGAAAGCGAACTTTCTTGCCGGAATTCTCTTCTGGAGCCTCCTCGGCATCCGCGATGACGATGTTCTTGCAATGCAGTGAACATATGGACGCACCGGTATCGACGCGAGCCTTCAGGACCGTTCCTGATGAGGTTTCCTTCACATCAACGGTCGCTCCAAGGAGCGTTTTCTTCGGAGTGAGTAAGCTTGCCAAGAAATATCCGAGAATGATCAAAATAACTGCGGAGAGGAATAGCCGCGGTAATTTCGATGGGACGGCTTCGGTGCTCGGTGTGAATTGATCGTCCATCTGTGTCTTACGAAGTGCGCGCTGGCGAAACCGCAAGCGATGTGGTGGCACGAGTTTTATGTTGACCCGGGGAGTGCCATCCCCGGGCTTGGAGAGAGATATTATTTTTTTACAGAGAACTTAAACACCGTTTTGCTCTCGAAGGTTTCACCCGGCTTCAGAATTGTGTTGGGGAATTCCGGTTGATTGGGGCTGTCGGGGTAGTGTTGGGTTTCGAGGCAGAGGCCGCCGCGATATTCGTAGGGTTGGCCGCTTTTGCCCTTGAGTACGCCGGTGAGGAAGTTGCCGCAGTAGAATTGGATGCCGGGTTCGGTGGTCAAGATTTCTAGCAGGCGGCCTGAGCTAGGTTCATAGAGCGTGGCGGCGAGTTCCAAATCCTCGTCACCATTATAGGAGCCGCTCTTACGGCTGAGCACCCAGTTGTGGTCGTAGCCGCCGCCGAATTTGAGTTGTTCGTCGGCTTGTGCGATGTCGCGGCCGATGGGTTTGGCGGCGCGGAAGTCGAATGGCGTGCCTGCGACGGGGGCCAACTCGCCGGTGGGGATGAGTGTGGCATCAACCGGGGTGTATTTGTCGGCGTTGATCGTGAGCTCGTGATCGAGGATCGTGCCCTCCCCTTCCCCCTTCAAGTTAAAGTACGCATGTTGTGTGACGTTGACCGGAGTGGCCTTGTCGGTCGTGGCGTGGTAATCGACGACGATTTCGTTGTCGTCGGTCAGCGTGTAGGTGACCGTGACGGTGAGATTGCCGGGATAGCCCTGTTCCATGTCCTTGGCAAGATAGGTGAGCTTGACGGCGTTGTCGCCAACAGTTTCGGCATCCCAGACGACTTTATCAAAGCCGTAAAAGCCGCCATGGAGGCTGTTGGGGTCATTATTGATGGGGAGCGAATACTCGGTACCGTCGATGGTAAACTTGCCCTTGGCAATGCGGTTGCCGTAACGACCGACGATTGCACCAAAGTAGGGCTTGTCGACGGCGTTGATATAATCGGCCACGTCATTGTAACCCAGGGTCACGTCGGCGAGCTTGCCGTCGCGGTCGGGAACTTTGATCGCGGTGATAATGGCGCCATAATTTGTGACACCGACCTCCATTCCCGCAGAGTTCTTGAGTGTATAAAGCTGAATGTCGTCGAAGTCACCGACGGATACCTCGGCATGGGAACGGCTAGCAAGGGAGAGCAGCAGGGCGAATATGGATAAGAAACGGATCACGTTAACTCCTGTCAAATGAGACGGATGAGGGCGAGAAGAGAAAGTATTTCAGAGTGTGGCTCACTCTAGGCACTGAATTTAACGCCCTGGGCTGGTGTTGGCAACGATCATGAATGCGAAGTTGAATTTCCAGAAAAGCGTACGGCACAGGCTGATGGTTGCATGGTATTTTGGGCGATTATTACCTTCCGTTCGCGGCGTTTGGATTGGATAATGAATGGATTGCTTTTCACACACGTCTTGCGAGTTCTGCGGACATGAAAAAATATGCTATCGGAGTCGACTACGGAACCAACAGCGTGCGGGCGTTGGTGGTCGACATTGGGTCCGGCGAGGAAGTGGCCACCGCTGTTTACAACTACCCGAGCGGGGAGGCGGGGATCTTACTTGATTCGAGCGACCCGAATCTCGCGCGGCAGAATCCGGCGGACTATATTGCGGGGTTTTTGCAGTCGGTGGGTGAGGCCGTGAGTGCGGCACGCTCGAAGTCGGGTTTCGATGCCAAAAATGTGGTGGGGATTGGCGTCGATACGACGGGCTCCACGCCGATTCCTGTCGATAAGCATGGCACGGCACTCGCCACGCTCGACAAGTTCAAGAATGAGCTGGCTGCCCATGCGTGGCTGTGGAAAGATCACACTTCACACGGCGAGGCGGAGGAGATCACGCGTAAGGCTGGCGAGGCGGGCCTGCCTTATTTGGCCAAATGCGGAGGCACGTATTCTTCGGAATGGTATTGGTCGAAAATTCTGCATTGCCTGAGAACCGCGCCGCACGTGGCCGAGGCGGCTTACTCGTGGGTCGAGCTCGCCGACTTCGTGCCCGCTTATGTGACAGGCAACACCGACCCCGACAAGTTGGCCCGCGGCATCTGTGCGGCGGGGCACAAGGCGATGTACCACGGCGAGTGGGGCGGGTTGCCGAGCGCGAAGTTTCTGGAATCGCTGGAACAAGGTTTGTCGCGGTTTCGTTACGAAACTCGGGCCGTGCCCTCGAATCACAAAGCGGGGGAACTTACGGCCGAGGTCGCGGACAAGGTGGGCTTGCCGGCGGGGATCCCCGTGGCGGTCGGCGCGTTCGACGCGCACATGGGGGCGGTGGGTTCCGGCTGCGGTAAGGGAACGCTCGTGAAGATCATGGGGACGAGCACCTGCGACTGCATGCCCGCGCCGTTGAGCGAGAAACTCCCCGATGTGCCCGGTTTGTGCGGGATTGTTCCTGAGTCGATCATGCCGGGGATGTACGGCCTCGAAGCGGGTCAATCGGCGGTGGGCGACATTTTTAATTGGTTTGTGAAGCACCTCACACCCGCCGCTTACGGCTGTGAAGCGGAAGCGCATCTCAGGTTAACCGAAGCTGCCTCAAAATTAAAACCCGGAGAATCGGGGTTGGTCGCGCTCGATTGGAACAACGGCAATCGGACAGTGCTGGTTGATCCACTGCCCACCGGGTTGTTGGTGGGCCAAACATTGCACACCACCGCGGCGGAGGTTTATCGGGCACTCGTCGAGGCGACGGCGTTTGGCGCGCTCACAATTATCAATCGGTTTGAAGAATATGGCGTGCAGGTTGAGCAGGTGATTAACTGCGGCGGGATCGCGGAAAAGAATCCGCTCGTGATGCAGATTTACGCCGACGTGTGCGCGCGGCCGATGAAGATCAGCCGTTCGGCGCAAACGTGTGCCTTGGGAGCGGCGATTTTTGGGGCCGTGGCGGCCGGAGCGCATCCCACGGTCGAAGCCGCGCAAGCCGCGATGACGGGCGTGAAGAAGACGGTTTACGAACCGATTGCCGCCAACGTGGCTGTCTATCGCGAGTTGTATCAGGTTTACAAGACGCTGCACGATGCCTTCGGCACGAAGGAGTTTACTGGCTCACTGTCGGGCGTGATGAAGAATTTGATTCGCATTCGGGAACGCGCTCGCAAGGGCCAATCTTTTGAGGGAATGGCGCATGCTTGAAGACCTCAAAGAACAAGTCTGCCAGGCGAATCTCGATCTTGTCGCGCAAGGATTGGTCACGCTCACCTGGGGGAATGTGAGCGGGCTGAGCGACGACCGACAGTTCGCCGTGATTAAGGCGAGCGGTGTGGCTTACGACAAGATGCGGCCCGAGCACATGGTGGTGGTTGATTTAGAGGGCAACGTCGTCGAAGGAAATCTGCGGCCTTCGAGCGATACGGCGACGCATGTGTTGCTCTATAAGGCGTTTGTCGGCGTGGGCGGGATCACACACACGCACAGTCGCTATGCGACGATGTTTGCGCAAGCAAGACTGGAAATTCCGTGTTTGGGCACGACCCATGCGGACCATTTTTATGGGCCCGTCCCGGTGACCCGCCCGTTGAGTGAAAACGAGGTGGCGGGTGGCTATGAAGCGAACACGGGACATGTCATTATTGAGCGGTTTGGTGGACTCGATCCCGTGGCGCTGCCGGCGGTGCTGGTGGCGGGGCATGCTCCGTTTGCCTGGGGAAAGTCGGCGGCGAAGTCGGTGGAAAATGCCGTCGCGCTAGAAGCGGTGGCGGAGATGGCGTGGGGAACGCGTCAGCTTGTGGACCCGCCCCCTGAGCTGGAAGCTTACATTTTAGAAAAACACTATTCCCGCAAGCATGGCCCCGATGCGTATTACGGGCAGCGCCGAAGATAAGTCCAATGAGAGAGAAAATTGATGATTGATCTCAAACAATATGAAGTCTGGTTCGTCACCGGGAGCCAATATCTGTACGGCGAGGAAACGCTCAAACAGGTGGCCGACCATTCGCGCACGATTGCCAAGGCGCTGGACGAGTCGAGCGACATTCCCGTGCGGGTGGTGTTCAAGCCGGTGCTCACCACGCCCGAGGCGGTTCTGGAAATCTGCCAGGAAGCCAACCGCGCGGAGAAGTGCATTGGGCTGGTGACGTGGATGCACACGTTCTCGCCGGCGAAGATGTGGATCGGCGGGCTGAGCGTGCTGAACAAGCCGTTCGTGCATCTGCACACGCAGTTCAATAGCGAAATTCCGTGGTCGACCATCGACATGGATTTCATGAATCTCAATCAATCGGCTCACGGTGGGCGCGAATTTGGTTTTATTTGCAGCCGGATGCGCATTCCCCGCAAGGTGGTGGTGGGGCATTGGCAAGAAGAGCGCGTGAGACGCGAGTTGGGGATTTGGACCCGCGCCGCCTCTGCTCGGGCCGACGCGCGGACCGCCAAGATCGCGCGGATTGGCGACAACATGCGCGAGGTGGCGGTGACCGAAGGGGACAAAGTCGCCGCGCAGTTGCAGTTTGGTTATTCGGTGAATGGCTACGGCTTGGGCGACGTGGTGGCTCATGTGAACGGGGCGAGCGAAGGGGCCGTTGACGAACTGTGTGCCGAATACGATGCGACTTACCAAATGGTGCCCGCGTTGAGTGCCCACGGCGAGCGCCGCCAAGCGCTGCGTGATGCCGCGCGGATCGAGTTGGGTTTGCGGTCGTTTCTCAAGGAGGGTGGGTTTGTCGGCTACACCGATACGTTCGAGAATCTGCACGGCCTCAAACAGCTTCCTGGTTTACCGACGCAGCGGTTGATGAACGACGGCTATGGTTTTGGTGCCGAGGGGGATTGGAAAGGTGCCGCGCTCGTGCGGAGTGCGAAGGTGATGGCCGCCGGTTTGCCGGGAGGGACATCGTTCATGGAAGATTACACGTATCACTTGGTGGGCAACGAATCGCTCTGCTTGGGATCGCACATGCTCGAGATTTGCCCGTCGATTGCCGCCGACAAGCCGTCGTGCGAGATTCATCCGCTGGGAATCGGTGGTAAGGAAGACCCCGTGCGGTTGGTGTTCAACACGCCGGCTGGTCCGGCGGTAAATGCGGCGTTTGTCGACATGGGCAACCGCTTCCGCATGGTGCTAAGCGAGGTGGACGTGGTGGCCCCCGAGCAGCCGCTGGAGAAACTGCCGGTCGCGCGGGCGCTGTGGAAGCCGCGACCCGATTTGAACACCGCGGCGGCGGCATGGATTCAAGCGGGTGGTTCGCATCATCCCGTGTTCAGCCAGGCTCTCACCACCGAGCACTTCGAGGATTTTGCGGAGATGTGCGGGGTGGAGTTTTTGGTGATCGACGCCGAGACACGGATTCGTGATTTCAAGAATGTGATTCGTTGGAACGATGCGAGTGGGGTTTATGATCATAGGTAGGCCGGAACAAGCGGTAGCGCAGTTCCGGCAACAATGGGTGGATGCCGGAACTGCGCACGGCTTGTTCCGGCCTACAGTTTTCTTTCAGATGGCATCCGCAGTCTTATGATCGACATCAACGAAAAACTGCGGGCTGATGATCTGCTAGCGCGATTGGACGTGTTTTGGGCGGCGTCGGCCAAGTGTATTCGGTCGATTGAAAAGAGTTGCCCCCCTGGTTCGGGTTCGCCCGTGTTCACCGTGCAGGGTCGCTACACGGCCAAGGGTTGGACCGAGTGGACGCAAGGTTTTCAGTACGGCTCGGCGATTCTGCAATTCGATGCCACGGGCGACGAAGAGTTTTTGGAACTCGGTCGTAAGCGGACCGTCGAGGTGATGGCCCCGCATCTGACGCACGTGGGGGTGCATGATCACGGTTTTAATAACGTGAGCACCTATGGCAACCTGTGGCGACTGATGAACGAGGGCCGGATTCCGGAGGATGCGTGGCAGCGCAACTTTTATGAGCTCGCGCTCAAGGTGACTGGGGCCGTGCAGGCGTCGCGCTGGGCGAACACTTCGCTGGCGGCTGGTGGAACGGGTTACATTTATTCGTTCAACGGGCCGCAATCGCTGTTTGTCGATACGATTCGTTCGTGCCGGGCACTGGCGCTCTCGCATCAGCTAGGTCACGCGCTGATGGGTGAACGCGATGGCAAGATTAGTTTGCTTCAACGGCTGGTCGAACATGCCTCGAACACCGCTGGCTTTAACATTTGGTATGGCGTGGGGCGCGACGCCTATGATGTGCGCGGCCGGACGGCGCATGAATCGATCTTTAACACCAACAACGGTGAATACAGGTGCCCCTCGACGCAGCAGGGTTACTCGGCGTTCAGCACTTGGACGCGGGGACTCGCATGGGCGATGGTCGGTTTTGCCGAGGAACTGGAATGGCTGGTCACGCGATCGGATAAAGAACTTGAACCCATGGGGGGACGCGCGGAGACCGAAGCGGTCTTCTTGAACGCCGCGCGGGCGACTTGCGATTTTTACATCGAGCAGACGCCCGTGTGCGGCGTGCCTTATTGGGATACCGGAGCGCCGGGACTGGCGAAGCTGGGCGATTATCTTGCGCGGCCGGCTGATCCGTTCAATGATTTCGAGCCGGTCGATAGCTCGGCGGCGGCGATTGGGGCGCAGGGTTTGTTGCGGTTGGGGAATATTCTCACTGCTCGCGGCGAAACCGCCAGCGGGGAAAAGTATCGGCAGGCGGGTTTGACGGTGGCGAGTACGCTGCTCTCGGACCTTTATCTTTCCACCGATGAAAAGCATGAAGGTTTGGTGTTGCACTCGGTTTATCACCGACCCAATGGTTGGGATTACATTCCACCGGGACGGAGCGTGCCGTGCGGCGAGGCGAGCATGTGGGGGGATTATCATGTGCGTGAGTTGGCACTGATGATCGGACGTGAGGCGACCGGCCAGCCGTATTACACTTTCTTTGGCCCGACAGATTAGCGAAAGGCACCATGCCCAGCGCAACAAAAAAAGTGGCTTTGGTGACCGGCGGGACGCGGGGGATCGGCCTCGGCATTGCGCGGCAATTGGCGAGCGACGGTTTTAATTTGGCCGTGAATGGGCGGCGTGCCGAAGCGGACGTTTCTGAGTCGCTTACCGAACTGAAAAAGCTCGGAGTCGACGTGCTGTACTGCCCAGCCGACGTGGCTGACGCGGCGGGGCGTGAGCAGATGGTTGAGCAAATTCGCGCGAAGTTTGGCCGGCTCGACGTGCTGGTGAACAATGCCGGCGTGGCCCCCGACGTGCGGGCCGATTTGCTCGATGCGACCGAGGAAAGTTTTGATCGCTTGATAAGCATCAATCTCCGCGGCCCCTATTTTCTCACGCAGTTGGTGGCGCGGTGGATGGTTGAGCAGCGCCAGGCGGACAAAAATTTTTCCGGCGTGGTGGTGAATGTGTCGTCGATCAGCGCGACGGTGGCTTCGGTGAATCGGGGCGATTACTGCCTCAGCAAGGCGGGGGTGGCGATGGCGACGCAATTGTGGGCGGCGCGGCTCGCGGAGTTCGGGATTCAGGTTTATGAAGTTCGGCCCGGCGTGATTCGGACCGACATGACGAGCACAGTCACCGAGAAATATGATAAACTGATTGCCGAGGGGCTTACGGTCGATCCCCGTTGGGGAACGCCCGAGGACGTGGGTCGCGCCGTGGGAGTCCTTGCGCGGGGCGAGTTGGCTTACGCGACGGGGAATGTCATTTTGATCGATGGGGGTTTGACCCTGACGCGGTTGTAAAAATGTAATTCTGAACATCTTTCGGAGGAGCATTCGCTCATGTTGGTGCGCTGGTTGGCAGGGCTGTTGTGTTCATGCGTATGCTTGCCGCATGGCGTTCGCGCTGGGGAAGGGGTGCAATGTCGGGCCACGGACGGCGATTATGAGTTCACCGTGAACGGCCAGTCGGTGCTCGTCTACAACGCCACTCTCAAGGAATGTCCGGTGGCAGGGTTCGCCGAGTGCCGACGGAGTGGATTTATTCATCCGATCCATGCTCCCGACGGTACGGTGGTGAGCGACGATTTTCCGCCTGAACATGCGCATCAGCATGGCATCATGTTCGCGTGGGTTGAGAACGCTTTTCAGGGCCAGCCAATCGACTTTTGGAACTCGATGAAGAATCAGGGCAGCGTCGAGCACGTCGAAGTCTTGGGGATTACCCATGAAACAGAGTTTGCGCAACTTGATGTGAAGCTACAGCATTCTCAAATTGTCACAGGAAGCGAGAATCAGCCTATCCTCAATGAGAAGTGGCGGATTCGGGTTTATAACTCGGCGGACCCGCATGTGATCGATATTCAATCCACGATCACGTGTGCGACCGACCATCCACTGCATCTCAAGGAATATCACTACGGCGGGATGGCCTTCCGCGGTGCGCGGGAGTGGTCGTTTGGCAAGGCCGAGTTTCTCACGAGCGACGGCAAAGATCGCGCGAGCGGCAATCATACGCGACCCCTCTGGACGGCGATCACCGGCCAAGTGGGTGAAAAGAGCTACACGATGGCTGGCGTGGAATTTCCGAAAAACTTTCGTTATCCCCAGCCCGTGCGTTTGCACCCCGACATGCCCTACTTCTGTTGGTCGCCGACGGTGCTGGGCGAATTCGATATTACGCTGGGGAAACCTTACGTGTCGGAGTATCGGTTTTATGTGTTCAATGGTGCGCCGGATGTGGAGCGACTTGATGAGTTGCAACGAGCGACGGTGACTCCGGTCGCGGGGATGTTGGTGGAGTAGGATAAGTCCCACGGCATCGGGACGATGCCGGCTAACGTGGTAGCTTTTAAGTTGCCGTTCCAGCCATGTGACTGCTTCGTGCCGACTATTCTTGTATTGCAATCGTGGTACACTGACCGATGCGGTGTTCTTATCAGGAGCGCGAGTTTCTTTCGTGGGAGGCACGAGTGGAATAGACCATCAGCTTGCGAGTGAACGGCAAAGATGTGACGGTCACCACCGTCGCCGCGCGGCCGCTCTTGGATGTGTTGCGCGAGGAGTTGCATCTCACGGGCACCAAATATGGTTGCGGCGAAGGGGAATGTGGGGCTTGCACGGTGCTTAACGGCATCGTGGCGATCCGCTCGTGCATTACCGAGGTCGGTGACGTAGCCGGGGCGGAGATCACGACCATTGAAGGCTTGGCCCCGCGCCGCGAACTTCATGCCGTACAGCAGGCGTTTATCGACAAGCAGGCCATGCAGTGTGGGTACTGTGTGCCGGGGCAGATTTTGACGGCGGTGGCGTTGTTGCGCGCGAAACCGCAAGCGACGCGGGCTGAAATTATTGAGGGGATGAACGGGAATCTTTGTCGGTGTTGTAATTACTCGAATATTCTCGCCGCGGTGGAACAGGTGGCCGCGCAACCATGAACGAACCCTTGCCACAAGATGGGCCGTGGGAAGTGGAGCGTTACGAGTTGCGCGCAGCGCCGGTGCATCAGTTCGCGGCGAATCGACGGGAGTTTGTGCAGGCCCTTGGCGCGGGCTTGGCGGTTGCTGTGACGTTTGAGGTGGCGCAAGCCCAGCGCGGTGGTAATGGCGAAATTAAGCTGTCGCAGCGCTTTGAATTTCTTGGTAATAATTTGTTGGTATTCACGAGCAAGGTGGAAGTTGGGCAAGGTTCACGTACGCAACTGACACAAGCCGTTGCCGAGGAATTGAATTGGCCGCTGGATAAAATCAAACTGGTGATGGCCGATACGGAGTCGTGTCCCGATGACGGCGGCACGGCGGGGAGTCGCACTACGCCGGCAACGGTGCCAGCCGTGCGTAAAGCGGCGGCAGCGCTAAACAATTATCTGGTCAAACTCGGTGTGGTGAAGGATGAAGCTGCGATTCTCGAAGCGTCCCGCGCTGGAAGGAATTATCAACCATTTATCATCGCAGAATTGCTCAAGGGCAAAGATATTCCGGCGGGTTTGGCAGCGGCTTCCGAGCATGTGAGGCTCTCCCCCCCGAGCCATTGGAAAGTGCTGGGGACTTCGGTGGCGAAGACCACGGGCCGGGAAGTGGTCACGGGTCAGCACAAGTATCCGAGCGACATTCAATTGCCGGAGATGCAGTATGGCAAGGTGCTGAATCCCCCGTCGTTCGGCGCGAAGTTGGTTTCGATTGACTTGGCCCCTGCCGAGGCGCTCGACGAGGTGACGGTGGTCCGGGACGGGGAATTCGTGGGCTGCGTGGCGAAAAATTCTTGGCAGGCGAAGCAAGCCGTGGCCGCGATAGCCGCGACGGCCAAGTGGGAAGAAGTGCCCCAAGTTTCCAGCGAGGAGTTGTTCGAGCACCTCAAAAAAACAGCACGGCCAATAGGTTCAGGTCGGGACGGGCCGCAGGTGAAGAGTTGGGGGCCGTTTGCCAAGGATGTTCCTTACCAAAACAGTTGGGAATTTGAGGGTGAATATAAAATTCCTTACATACAGCACGCGCCCCTGGAACCCCGCGCGGCCGTGGCGGAGTGGCAGGATGGTAAACTGACCGTGTGGACCGGCACGCAGCAGCCGGGTCGGGTGGTCGGCGAGCTCAAGCAAGTCTTTCGTTTGAACGACGATCAGGTTCGCGTGATTGTGCCCGATACGGGTGGCGGATTTGGTGGCAAACATTCGGGCGAGGTCGCCATTGAGGCGGCCAAACTTGCCAAGCAGGCGGGCAAACCGGTGTCGCTGCGGTGGACGCGCGAAGAAGAATTTACTTGGGCGTATTTTCGCCCGGCGGGACTCATCGAGGTGAAGGCGCGAGTTCGCAACGGTCTGCTGGGTATGTGGTACTTTACGAACTACAATGCGGGGAGTTCGGCGCTTGATACGCCTTATGAAGTGCCCAATGGATCGATTCGTTTTTTGACGACGGATTCCCCGTTGAGGCAAGGTTCTTATCGCGCGTTGGCTTCGACAGCGAATACGTTTGCGCGCGAGTCGGCGATGGATGAGCTGGCCGAGAAAGCGGCAGTTGGTTCGCTGGAATTTCGTTTAAGCCATCTGCCGGACGGGCGACTGAAAAATGTGTTGCTCGCGGCCACGGAGAAATTCCGTTGGCAGAAAGGGCGTTCCACGCGGCGCATGGACAAGCGCGGGATGGGCCTCGCTTGCGGCACTGATAAGGGTTCGTTCGTGGCGGCATGCGTGGAGGTGGAAGTCGTCGACAAGCAGATCAAAGTCCTCAGCGTCACGCAGGCCTTTGAGTGCGGCGCGATTCAGAACCCCGCCAATTTGCGGTCGCAGGTCGAGGGGGCTTTGGTGATGGGGCTCGGCGGGGCGCTCACGGAGGAGATTCAATTTCGCGACGGCAAAATCACCAACGCGAGCTTCTCGGAATACATTGTGCCCCGCATGGCCGACGTGCCGGAACTGGACATCGTGCTCGTGAATCGGCCCGATTTGCCGTCGGTCGGCGCGGGAGAAACGCCGATCATCGCCATCGCGCCCGCGATTGCCAACGCCGTGTACGACGCGGTCGGAGTCCGTTTGCGGTCGCTGCCTTTACGAATCACTTGATGCGAGAAACTTGCCTCATGAAATCTTTTCGTTGTCTGATTGTTGTTGTGCTCATGACCGTGGCGGGAGTGGCCCACTCCGCGGCACCGGCGTCGTGAGTTGATCTGATATTCTGCCGAAATAGGGTTGACGGATGCTAGGACCAGTAACTTTGCAGAAGCTTGCAAACAAACTTGCGCGCTGGCAACGCTTTTGTTGCAGTTTGCCTAATCGGCACGGTGGGCTTATCCAGTCGGTTGGGTTGAATGGTCACTGCCATTTGAACGCAAAGCAATTTCTTGATTCGCGCAAAGGGGAGCTTCTTTGGCGAATTCTGAGGGTAATTTCGCCCCGTGAACCACTGGAATTAGGCTTTCGCTGCTATTAGAGTGGTGGTTTGCGAATCATTCGCCGCGGAGGCTCTGCGGCGCTCTTCATTTTCTTCTCCGTATCGACGGAAAGGCTGTTTCATGGAAACTCTCGACTGGATTGTCGTCTGTGGCTACTTCGTGGGGCTAGGATTTCTGGCCTGGTGGGTAACGCTCAAGAGTAAAGACACAGCCCAGGACTATTTTCTCGCTAGTCATAGCTTGGGCTGGTTTATTGTTGGTGCTTCCATCTTCGCCTCCAACATCGGCTCCGAGCATTTGGTCGGCTTGGCGGGATCGGGAGCCACAGATGGCGTGGCGCTGGCCCATTATGAACTCCACGCTTGGTGTTTGCTCGTGTTGGCCTGGATTCTGGTGCCGTTTTACACCCGGTCCAAAGTGTTCACGATGCCGCAGTTTTTGGAGAGACGGTTTTCGAGCGGCTCGCGGTACTTGCTGTCGATCATCTCGTTGATCGCCTACGTGGTGACCAAGATTGCGGTTGGCATTTATGCCGGTGGCGTGGTGTTTGCTGTCCTGCTGCCCGATATGCGACTTGGGCCACTCGACAGTTTCTGGCTCGGCTCGTTAATGGTTCTGATTTTTACTGGCGTTTACACCACATTGGGTGGTTTTCGCGCCGTGGCTTACACCGAGGCGATTCAAACGATCATTCTGATCATTGGCTCGTTGCTGGTGACCTATTACGGCGTCGAAAAAGTCGGTGGTTGGGCCGAGTTGAGAGAGACTGTTGGGAGTGAAATGTTCAATCTCTGGAAGCCGTTGGTTGCGGAGGGGACCGAGTTCACTTGGTCGCCCGTGGAAGAACGCAACGCAGCGGGTGAGCTCACGCAACAGGCCTGGTATTTCAACAGTAACTATCCTTGGTTAGGGATGCTGATTTGTGCCCCGATTATCGGTCTCTGGTATTGGTGTACCGATCAATATATCGTCCAGCGCGCGCTGGGTGCCAATAGCGAAAGCGAGGCCAGGCGGGGTTGTATTTTCTCCTCGTATTTGAAGTTGTTGCCCGTGCTGATTTTCATCATTCCCGGCATTGCCTCTTATGCTTTGATCCTTAAATCACAAGCAGGGCAAGACACGGGGATGAACTTCACGGGAATGTACGACGTGGAGAATAACACGATCGTCGAAAGCGGGATGGCGTTTCCGATCATGGTTCGTGATGTTTTGCCAGCGGGCGTGCGCGGTGTCGTGGTCGCCGGCCTGTTGGCGGCTCTCATGAGCTCACTAGCGGGCGTGTTCAATGCTTGCTCGACCTTGTTCACCATCGATCTCTATACAAAGTTTCGACCGAATGCTTCCGAAAAGCAGCTCGTGCGGACGGGTCGTATTGCGACCGTGGTGATGGTGTTGATCGGCATGGCATGGATCCCCGTGATCCAAGGTTCCAAAGGTTTGTACGATTATCTGCAGAGCGTGCAGGGTTATTTGGCTCCGCCAATTTTCGTCGTGTTTTTCTTTGGCATTTTTTGGAAACGGCTCAACGCGGCCGGCTGCTATTGGGCACTCGTGATTGGCTTCCTCTTGGGTCTGTTTCGCTTGGCCGTGGATACTTTGCCCAAATACCACGGTGACCCCAATTACTTTACCGAAGGTTCATTCTTTTGGATCGTGAACAAGATTTACTTCCAATACTTCAGTATACTGATTTTCTTGGTGAGCGCGGCGGTGATGGTGGGCGTGAGCTACCTGACGGCCGAACCTGATTACGCAAAGTTTCAAGGACTAACTTATGGAACGGTCAGCGAGGAAGAGGCACGCAAAACGCGCGAAGGTTGGAACGCGGGAGACGTGATAGCCTCGATTTTTGTCTGCTTGTTAATTATTGGTGCTTACTCGTACTTCACGGGCTGAGCCCTTGTTGCCCTGCCGAAAGCTCAATCTTATTTGTTCGTTTAAGGAAATTCACATGGTAGTCTGGAAAGCACAAGTTGTTAGGCTGGGCGTGTTTGCCGTGATTGGCGCTGCAAGTTTGTTGGTTCATGCGGAAGAGGCTGCGAAAGTGACCCCCGTGCCCACGCTGATTGCCCCCGAGGTGCCTTACGAGCCGACGGCGGAAAACTTGGCGGCGCGGGAGGAATTTCGTGATGACGAGTTTGGGATTTTCATCCATTGGGGCGTCTACAGCGTGCTGGGTCGCGGTGAATGGGTGATGAACTTCGACAAAATCCCGTTGCAAGACTATGAAAAGCTGACCAAGGATTTCAATCCGACGAAATTCAATGCCGCCGAGTGGGTGTCGTTGTTCAAGCAGGCCGGGGCAAAGTACATCACTATTACATCCAAGCACCATGATGGCTTTGCGATGTTCGACGCCGAGACCGGAGATTGGGATATCGCTGACCGCACGGAGTTTGGCCGTGATCCGCTCAAGGAACTCGCCGAGGAGTGTGCGAAGCAAGACATGAAGTTGTTTTTCTATCACTCGCATCTCGACTGGCATCATCCTGACTATTTCCCTCGCGGCATGAATGCTCTCTCGACGGGGCGTCCTAACAGCGGCAATTTCGAGAAGTATTTGGAGTATATGGACGGCCAACTCGCGGAGCTCTTGAGTGGGCGATACGGCAAAATCGGGGGAATATGGTTCGACGGTTGGTGGGATCAACAATCGAAACGAGTTCAGGGGATGCAGGATGCCGACCCACGGGCGACACGAATCGACTGGCATTTGCGCAGAACTTACGACCTCATCCACAAGTTGCAACCGGCCTGCTTGATCGGCAACAACCATCATCTTGCACCGTTTGCGGGTGAAGATTTTCAGATGTTTGAGCGGGATCTGCCCGGCCAAAATAAGGGAGGCCATAGTCCCGACGCGAAGATCGGCAACTTGCCTTTAGAAACCTGCGACACGGTCAACGGCAATTGGGGCTACCACGCCGGCGACAACAAGTTCAAGTCGAAGAAACAACTGATTCATTACTTGGTCCGCGCGGCGGGGAACAATGCGAACTTTCTCTTGAATGTGGGGCCAAAGCCCGATGGCACGATTGACGAGGAATCGGCCAAGCGTTTGACGGAGATTGGTGAATGGCTGGCCAAGAATCAGGCCTCGATTCGACCCACGCGCGGTGGGCCAGTCGCGCCCCAAAAGTGGGGAGCCAGCACGCGGCACGGCGAGCAAGTGTACTTGCACATTCTGGACACAGATGATGCCACGGAAGGTTGGCTCACGCTCACGGGGACCGAAAAAGTCGAGTTGGCTGTCCTGAAACAGTTTCCTGATGGCCTAGCTGTAGAAACCCGTCGCAATGCCGCGGGTCAGCTTGAAGTGAAGTTGCCCGACCAAGGCGATGAGATTGATTTGATCCTCGTAGGTACTTTGAGCAAGTAAGACAGCTATTCTTGGCTGTAAGCAGCTTAATCTTTGCACAAAACTCCGCAGAACGGCCTTTTGCTGGGCGACTGGCGTTCAAAGTGCTTGGTTTTGGACCACCGCTTGAACACTTTTAGCTCACCTACTCTCTCGTAGAGATACTTCCATGGTGTGATAAACGACGAATCGCTCCATATTTTTCGCAGAAGTTTCCGACGTTTCCAGCGATTCTGGGTTTTCCCGGCATTTTTTCTGGATTTTTAAGCCACAAAGGCCCATTTTATGCACATCCAATCAGACTGAAAGTACGTATTCAATTTGTAATTGGGCAGTTTTGGGAAGATTCCCAAGGTACTTTCTCGGGATTGGCTTGGAGAATGTCCCTCCGTTAGTTGAAAAGCCGGTTCCACCGACGTTCACAATATCACGCGGACTTCTGCTCGGCGTCAATGGTCTTCGTATCGAGCAC
>JAWXAV010000006.1:0-10495 GCA_034439695.1 Bythopirellula sp.
ACCACGCGCTAGACGCGCGGTGGGGACGACCAATAAAATGGGGAGCATTCGGTGCCTGGATCGGTTCCAGGCTCAGTCCATATGGGGAATGTCGGTTAAAAGAATTGTAACCATGCTGATCATCGGCCTCATCGGTGGGATCGCGAGTGGCAAGTCGGCCGTGACAGCGGAGTTGGCTCAGCTTGGAGCCGTCGTTCTCAACGCCGACGAAGCGGCTCATCGCGTGATTAATTATCCCGAGGTAAAGCAGTTGCTCAGCGAGCGCTGGGGGCAGGAAATCTTGCTGCCTAATGGTGAGGTCAACCGCAAAGCCGTCGCGGGTCGTGTGTTTTCGCCGGATCAAACGGGCACCGAAGAGCGCGAATTCCTTGAAAATCTACTGCATTCAAGGATTCGCGCCGAGTTTGAAACGGAACTTGAAAACTGCAAAAATGCCGACGTTCCCGCTGCCGTGATCGATGCGCCACTGCTGTTGGAAGCAGGGTGGGACGAGGTTTGCGACGTTTTGCTGTTCGTCGATAGTCCCCGCGAGGATCGCCAGCAGAGGGCGGAATTACTGCGGAATTGGAGCCCGACGGATTTCGCAGCACGAGAAGCCGCGCAAATGCCGATAGAAGAAAAAAGACGCCGAGCCACTCATGTAATTGCCAACGATGGTACGTTTACGCAGCTTCGCGAGCATGTGCAAGGGGTTTGGCGACTGATGAAAAACAAGAAATCATCGTGAAAACCGCAATCACGACCACTTCCCTTGTTTTGGCTTCCATGTCATAATGCTTGCACTGGCCGCTGGTTTACCACCGGTAGCCTCCCCGCCTGACACGAATCAAGTGTCAAAAATCCCGCCAGATTCGCTTTCCATTTTGTTCGCTTTCCTGCCATAATGCGGAGTATCTCCTTTTGGGAGTGTCTCCTCACGCATCCTCGCTTTCCTTTTTCGATCATCGAACCCAGCCCCGCCGGCGCCTTCCGCGCGCCACTACTTACTTTTCAGGAGTTTGTTGTCATGTCCGAAACCGGCAACCACGGTACCAGGTCTGGCCGTAATAATTACTCGCAATACCGCCAGCGCCGTCCCCTCGAATCCAACGGCACTCACATCGACCGCGAAACACTTGCGGAACTCGAGCGCGAAGAACCCCTCTCGATCGCCGAAGAACTCGACAAGGCCGCCGAGCGCGTACGCCGGGTCGGCAAGTCCATCGAGCGCACCGACAAGCCCGACGCCAACATGCACATCGCGGCGCTCCAGCGGATGCCAATGCCGGAGCTCATTGAAGTGGCCGAGGCCGAAGGAGTCGAAGAAGCCGCCGGCCTCAAGAAGCAGGATTTGATCTTCCGCATCCTCAAGCAGCGGGTGAAGCTCGATGGCATGATGTTCGGCGAGGGAACGCTCGAAATCCTGCCGGATGGTTTCGGCTTCCTCCGCAGCCCCGACTATCATTACCTCTCGTGCCCCGACGACATTTACGTCTCGCCTAGCCAAATCCGCCGCTTCGGTTTGCACACCGGTGCGACCGTCTCGGGCACGATCCGGCCTCCCAAGGAAAACGAGCGGTACTTTGCTCTCTTGCGCGTGGAAGCCATCAATGGGGAAGACCCGAATCTGCTCTCGCGCAAGGTGTTTTTCGACAACCTGACACCGATCCATCCCGACTCGCGGATTTCGCTCGAATCGGGTGCCGATGAAATCTCGATGCGCGTTGTCGACATGATCGTGCCGATTGGCTTTGGCCAGCGCGGTTTGATCGTCAGCCCACCGCGTGCCGGCAAGACGATTCTCATGCAGAAGATGGCGAAAGCCGTGCTTACCAACTATCCGAACGCCCATGTGGTGATGCTGCTCATCGACGAGCGGCCGGAAGAAGTCACCGACATGGAACGCGAGGTGAAAGGCCCCAATTGCGAGGTGATTAGCTCGACGTTCGACGAACCCGCCGCGCGGCATATTCAGGTCGCCGAGATGGTGATTGAAAAGGCCAAGCGGATGGTGGAATACGGCCGCGACGTGGTGGTGTTTCTTGATTCCATTACCCGGCTCGCGCGGGCGTGGAACTCGGAATGCCCCAACTCCGGCAAAATCCTCTCCGGCGGTATCGATGCCAACGCCATGCAGCGGCCCAAGCGGTTCTTCGGTTCGGCCCGGCGAGTTGAGGAGGGGGGTTCGCTGACCATCATCGCCACCGCATTGGTCGAGACCGGCAGCCGCATGGACGAGGTGATCTTCGAGGAATTCAAGGGGACCGGCAACCAGGAAATCATCCTCGACCGTCAATTGGTCGACAAGCGGATTTGGCCGTCGATTGACATCAACAAGAGCGGCACGCGCCGCGAGGAAATGTTGATGGACCCCGAAGAACATCGCCGTGTCTGCATGTTGCGGCGGGTGCTGAACGAAATGAACCCTGCCGACGCGATGGACCTGCTCACAACCCGGTTGCGGAAGACGAAGTCGAATGCTGAGTTCTTGATGAGTATTAAGGAATAGGGGTTCACCAATGACAGTGTAGGGGTGGATGCAAACGCCAACGTCGGGAAAGAATCGCCACGAAAAACACGAACTTGCACAAAAAGTAATGATTCCTCCAGGGTTGACTGCAGAAAACATTCAGAATGCTATTGCAGAAATTGATCGTGAGGGTGTGCCCCCTAAACGTCAATCCGATTATTACGATCTTTCCGTAAATAACAATCGATACCCGCCAAAGTATGTAATTTCGCTCGCCTCACAATACGCCAATGGAGTAGTTTACGCGCCAGGCGATTTTAACGCTGTTGAGGCCAAGAATTATTTCATAGGCAAAGGCTATAAGATAATTGACCGCAGACTTGAAGGTGGTCAGACACAGAAACCAAGCGATCTTGTTGACGCCGCACCTGAGAGAGTAGCAACCACAACTTACCGCATTCTTCGCGACACTGACCTCGCGCGTCAAATTAAGGTGCTACACGAATACAAGTGCCAAATCTGTGGGCATACTATACTGCTTGCCGATGGTTCATTCTATGCAGAAGCACACCATATTCGACCACTTGGCGCACCTCACAATGGACCAGATACTCCAGGCAACATTATCTGCGTTTGCCCAAACCACCATGCCGAACTCGACTACGGCGTCATCCCCTTATCAGCATCGCATTTGGGTGACTCAACTGATTTTGCGATCAAGGAAGAATTCCTTAATTACCACAATCAAAAAATCTACAACTCGAAGAATCCCCAATAAGCAGAAGCACTAATTATCGTGCGGGTTCGATGAAATGGCCGCGCGGCGTGAGGCGGACCGGACTTACGATTACCTCATTGCATTGATGCAGGGGACTGACGTCCCTCGCTCGCCTTTCACTATGAAAAAAGTTGCCGAAGTTTGGCCAGCGTCTCATCGAGCTTGGGAGTCGTAACGTGTGCCGCGGTTGAGATGATGACCGAATGCTCGGCGGTAAAGAGGCGATTAGGTCTGATGTAACTGCGAACGTTTAGCTGACCCGTCTGAAAATCATCGACATCCAAAGCAATCGAATACGAGTCGCGATGAGTTTGGCTTGTGATCTGGCAAAGAATGACATCGTCACCGGTAAGGTTAGCCACGACCAATGCAGGCCGCCGCTTACCCGGCAGCAAGTTGGTTTGAGGGAACGGCAACACGACAACATCGCCCACTACAGGTTTGCCCACGCCGCATCCTCTTCGGGGGTGTTCCAGTCGCGTGCCAAGACTGCTTCGCTAGCCAGTAGACCATTGAATGTTTCGTCGCCGGACTTCAAGCGGAGAAAGCGCGCGAAATCATAGACCTCGCGCTGCAAGGCTTCAGGCAAAACATCCAATTCTTTTTCGATGAGTTCGCGTGTGCTCATAACTCAATTATACGGCATGTTTGAAATCGAGTGCAGATGAAAATCATGGAAAATGGGCCGGAATATGCGTGGTACCCCGCCAAGATGGCGGGGCTATATGTGGAGCGTGGGGGTTGATGGACCCGCGCGTGGCGTGAGATAATTGGTTCCATGCTACCCAATCTCTTTGAACCTGCTCCGTTTGACTCTGCCGATCGCTTTGCGATTGTTGTGGCGGAGTGGAATCGCTCGATCACGGCGAAGCTGCTCGAAGGGGCGGTTGCGACCCTTACCGCGGCGGAGGTGCCCGAGGGAAATATCGACGTGGCTTGGGTGCCGGGGGCTTGGGAGATTCCAATCGTCGCTCAGCGGTTCGCGCAGAGCCAGCAGTATGCTGCCGTGATTTCGCTGGGGGCGGTGATCCGTGGGGAAACCACGCACGATCAGCACATCAATCGGGCCGTGAGTTTGTCTCTCCAGCAGATTTCGCTGGCGACGGACCTGCCCATGATTTTTGGGATTCTCACCTGCGAGTCGATGGAGCAGGCGATTCACCGGTCTGGCGGGAATGTGGGGCACAAGGGGGTGGAATGTGCCGAGGCGGCGCTGCGGATGGTCGGATTGCTCAAGAACTGCCCGCCGGAATAGAATGGTTTATGTCATTCTGAAGGAGCCTTGGCGACTGAAGAATCTTGGTTCTACTCTCACACGCATCAGATGACCTGCTGGGATGTAAACTAGATTCTTCGGGTCGTAGAACTCCCCTCAGAATGACAGCTACTTAACAAACATTCTTTCCTAAACGAAAACCAAATGGCTGGACGTACTCGAGCTCGTGAAGTTGCCTTGCAGGCCTTGTTTCAAGAGGATCTCAATCCGCGAGATTCGCGCGATCAAGTGATGCCGCTGCTCGAGAACCGTCTCAAGGAACCTGAACTACGCGAGTTTGCCGTCGGGCTGGTGCTGGGGGTGCTGCGGAATCGGGATGAGCTCGACGCGCTGATTGCGGCTAAGGCCGACAACTGGAGCGTGGGGCGGATGGCGGTCACGGATCGGAACGTGCTGCGGATGGGTGCCTATGAAATCCGCTACACCGACACCCCGCCGCGCGTGGCGGTCGACGAAGCCGTGGAACTGGCCAAGCGCTTTGGGGCCGCAAGTTCCTCGCAGTTCGTGAATGGAATTTTGGACAAGCTGATTGAGAAAAAGGAGTAGGGAGTGACTATGGGACAAAAGGACGATAGGACTAAGGGACATAAGAATTTGTCCGTTAGTCCCTTGGTCCTTAAGTCCTTTCGTCCTCAAAGACCATGGGTTTCTTCGATAAATTCAAGCGCGGTCTGCAGAAGACCGCCAATATTCTGAAGACCGACGTTCGCGATCTGTTTAAGAGCGAGGGTCGGCTCATTGATGAAGCATTTCTCGATGAAATGCGCGCCATTCTGTTCAAGACCGACATGGGTTACGACTCGACCGAAGCAATCGTGGCCGAGGTGGCCAAGAACTTTCGGGGCCGCGTGGTGCAGCTTGAAGACGTGGTCGCGACTTGGAAGTCGAAGCTCACTGAGTTGCTCACCCAGGAAGATTCGCCGATTCGGTTTGCCGAGTCGGGGCCAACGGTGATTATGGTTTGCGGCGTGAACGGGGCGGGGAAAACGACTTCCATCGCCAAGCTGGCCCATCTGCTCAAGTCACAAGGAAAGTCCGTTGTGCTGGGGGCGGGGGACACGTTCCGCGCGGGAGCCGTGCAGCAACTCATCATTTGGTCGAAACGGCTCGGGGTGAACATTGTCACCGGCGAGCCAGGGGCCCATCCCGCCTCGGTAGCTTATCGCGCGGTTGAGGAGTGCGTCGCCACCAAGGCTGATGTTTGCATTGTCGATACCGCTGGGCGACTGCAAACGCAGAAAAACTTGATGGCGGAGCTTACCAAGATTCAGCAATCGATTCGCAAGCTGCTACCCGAGGCACCGCACGAAGTGCTGTTGGTGCTTGATGCCACGACGGGCCAGAATGGCATTAGCCAGGCGGAAAAGTTTACCGAGACTGTGGATTGTACTGGGATCGTGCTCGCCAAGCTCGACGGCACGGCCAAGGGGGGAGTGGTCGTGGCTATCAAGCAGCAGGTGGGCCTGCCCGTGAAGTATGTCGGCGTCGGTGAACAGCCCGAAGATTGGGCTCTCTTTAATCCGGGCGAATTTGTTGACGCCCTCTTTGCCGAGATTGGTGCGACGACGGGTGCTTCGGCGTGAGTTCGTAAAGTTCGTAGGCCGGAACGAGTTCCGCGAGTTCCGGCATTGCGAAGGATCAACCCATCAGGATGCCGGAACTGCGCACGGCTTGTTCCGACCTACGTCAAGAGATATGCCTACAAGCGCGACATGGTGTGATTACCTTGCTGGCAGAATCTTAATCTTGGTCGCGACCTGATCGGTAGCCGACCATTCTTTCCACTTCGCAAACCCAAGCATAGCAACATCTTGCAGCATGGATTGGTTCCTGCCAACCAGTCCTGGCATGGGGATTGCTCTTGGCGAGTCCAGCCGAAATTCGGATGTCGTCGTGGATGCAAGGACTCAGCGTTCCACGGCGTTCAAGAGCTAGAGGTGGTGTCGTAATGCGCCTCCAGAACCACAAGGCGGAATTCTAGATTACTCCAGGTTCTGACTGACAATCCTTCTGACAAATCAATAAGGGCGAATCTTATGTCAAGTGTTTTGACAGTGCGCGACTGGCGTTATCTGCTAGTCGCCCTCATTATGTCGCTGACCGCGACGTCGATGATGTCCCAAGTCTCTTGGGCACAAGAGGAAGAAGCTGTAGTTACTGAAGAAGTTGTGGCCGAAGAGGAAACTCCAGCAGAAGAGGCTGCGGAAGCCGAGGAAGCAGAAACAGAGGCACCGACCGATCTTGGAATTGGTTACGCGCTAGATAACATCATGTTGTGTGTGTGTGCGTGTCTAGTGTTCTTCATGCAAGCTGGTTTCGCATTAGTGGAAACAGGTTTTAATGCCTCGAAAAATGCCATCAACATTCTCTTTAAGAATACGATGGACTTCTGTATTGGCTCGATTCTATTCTACTTTGTGGGCTTCGGCTTGATGTACCCCGGTAGCTATGGAGTTGACGTTACAGAGCATCCCTACTTTGCTTTCGGTGGTACTGGCTTGTACGAAGCCTCGTCGCCACGCGAATTTAGCCCGTCGACTGATTGGTTCTTCCAATGTATGTTTGCCGCGACTGCCGCGACGATTGTGTCGGGTGCCGTGGCTGGTCGCATCAAGATTGGTGCTTACTTTGTCTACAGTGCGTTCATTTGTGCAATCGTTTATCCGATCAGCGGTTTCTGGAAGTGGGGTGGTGGTTGGTTGACCCAATTGCCAGATGGTCAAATCTTCCAAGATTTTGCCGGTTCGGCTGTCGTGCATACGGTGGGTGGTTTTGCTGGCCTGGCGGGTGCGATGCTGTTGGGACCACGTATCGGTAAATTCGTGGGTGGTAAGGCTGTGCCCATGCCTGGTCATAGCTTGCCACTCGCCTGTTTAGGCGTGTTCATCTTATGGCTGGGGTGGTTCGGCTTTAATCCCGGTAGCCAACTTGGTTTCCAAGCGACTGCTGAAATCGATATTGTCATGCACGTTGCCATCACGACGACCTTGGCTGCTGCTGCAGGTGGCGTGGCTGGTACGTTTGGTTCTTGGCTGCTGTTTGGCAAGCCCGACCTCGGTATGGCCTTGAATGGCATCCTCGGTGGTTTAGTGGGTATCACGGCAGGTTGCGATTGCTTCACTGTAGAAATGTCGATCCTAATTGGAGTCGTCGCAGCATTCATAGTTATGGGTGGCTGCGTGCTGCTCGACAAGCTGCACATCGACGATCCCGTGGGTGCTTTCCCGGTCCATGGTTTGTGCGGCATCTGGGGTGTTATGGCGATTGGTATTCTGCCGAACGTCTATACCACGGCTGCCGTGGCTGAAAAGTTGCGTGGCACCGCTGCGGCTGATTTTGTGGCAGTGACCAGCTTTAAGACGCAGTTGATTGGTGCCCTGGCCTACGCAGGTTGGGCATTCGCGACAATGTTTATTCTCTTTGGAATTCTCAAAGCGATCGGCTTCTTGCGAGCCAACGAGCACGAGGAAACCAAAGGCCTCGACATCAGCGAGCATGGTATGCAGGCTTACCAAGCCTAGTAAGTTGTTACGGTACCGCTTGTCGGGCGGGGAATTTTAACCGCTCGACAAGCGATCTTTGATAATGTTGGAACGACTCTTGCCTGGGTCGCCGATGATGTCCCACTTGGCTTGGTCGCGCTTTGCCGCCTACAGTGCGACCAAGCCGGGACGTCATCAAATCTAAGGATGGTAACTAGTTAAGCGGGACTGTATTTCCCCGATACTTACTCAGCCGCGACCGGCAGCAATCTGAAACGGGCGGCCAAGAACTAAGACGGGGACTCGATAAAGGAGTTTTCGTCAACTCTCAACAGGCCAAGCTATAGCCTGCCACGGAAAACCACTTTGTCGGTTTTTGTAGCTGGGACTCGTTCACTGCAAAACCGACTGACAATCCAGAAGGATGCCCCAATGGCTTGGGTGGGTTTTCCGCCTAATCCCGCCCAGGCCGGGGTGTCCGCTGTGAAATCGTGTCGGCTTTGAAATCGTGTCCGTTTGGAAATCTTGGCCGCGACAACTTAGCCGCCCAGGATTGCAACCCCGGCCACGAGGGCAGCGAGAACGACCATCACGATCATCAAGCGTTTCGTACTAGGTTCGTCAGTGACTTGATCTTCCAGAGGCGGAACATATTGCGTGAACTGCGATAGATCGGTGCCATACTCATCCATCAAGTGGTCATTTAGATAACCCTGGACCATGCGTGCGTTGAACGGTCGTTTGCTCGGGTCTTTCTCCAAGAGTTGCAAAACAATCTCGTCGAGCCACTCGGGGCAGTCGACTCCCTGCTGACGTAAACTCTTGGGTTTCTCGTTGAGGTGCTGGGTCCAAACTTGCGCAAAATTGGCCCCCGCAAACGGCGGTTTGCCGGTAAGCATTTCGACCATCACACAACCAAGCGAGTAGAGATCGGCCTGGCCGGTGATCGCCTTGTCACCACAAATCTGCTCGGGCGACATATAGGCATAAGTTCCCACGGTAATTCCCGTGTCGGTAATGTCGGCCTGATGGGTGTCGCGTGCGATGCCGAAGTCGCCGAGCAAAAGTTTGCCGGATTGATCGAAGAACAAATTGCTGGTCTTGAGATCGCGGTGAATGATGCCGTGGTTGTGGGCGTGCTGGAGCGCCGAGGCAACCTGCGCGGCGCAAGCCGCCGTTTGTTGCCAAGTGAGGGGGCCATTTTTTTGAATACGTTGCTTGAGATTGCCATGCTCCAAAAGTTGCATGGCGTAAAAATACTGACCATCCATGATCCCGCCGCCGTAGTTGCGAACGATATGCGGGTGGTTGAGCCGCTCCATAATCGCAATTTCTCGCTGGAAGCGATTGACGATATTCTCATCGTGCGAAATGTTGGGGTGCAGCAGCTTGATGGCCACTGGCTCGCTGATGTCGGAGCTTTCCGCACGATAGACCACGCCGACCGTACCGACTCCCAATGGCTCCAGTAGCTTGAAGGTTGCCGAAGTCGGCAAGAACGGTAAATTGCGGCGGGGCGTTGGTAAGGAGGATTCGGCCATCAGAAAAGATAATAAGAGTGGGAAGCTTCTCAGACGTAGTCGCTATTGGATTGACTCAGATGCCCGCCATCCCGACGACGACGAATTGCCAAAGTATAGCCTTTGACGAGCCAGGACGCCAAACGGGGTGAATCAGCCCCAAATTCTCCCCATCGCCTCGGGAAAGTATTCCGCCCAAGATCCGCTCAAGCGGCAGGTCATCAAGAATTTGGGATTTCAGATTGCTGACCACGGATTTAGGATATGAATAACACCCTTTGTCGTGGTTTATCCATTGATTCCGCACTCCGATCTCCGAATTCCTCATGAAGCTCATCATCGCCATTATCCAGCCGAGCAAGCTGGAAGACGTTAAAGCCGCCCTCTCAAAGGTTGAGGTCGTGCGTCTCACGATTATGGACGTGCAAGGTTTTGGCCGGCAGAAGGGCCAGACCGAGGTCTTCCGTGGCCGTGAAATCACCGTCAATCTGTTGCGGAAGGTGCAACTTCAAATCGCGGTGAACGACAATTTCGTCGAACCGACGATCAACGCCATCATCGAAGGAGGCCGCACGGGCGAGGACGGCTCGATCGGCGACGGCAAAATCTTCGTGCTGCCGCTGGAAGATTGCGTCCGCATCCGCACCGGCGAACGCGGGCCGGAAGCGATTTAGTTGGATTCCAGCCCAGCATGATATAATTGGCGAAGAAAGGGGATGATCATGACAAAAATGCTTGAACAAGCTCTCTCCGAGGTCAAGAAACTTCCGGAATCAGAACAAGATGCCATTGCCTTGCTGATTCTCGACGAACTCGCTGACGAACGTCGTTGGTAAGAAACATTCGCCCGCTCACGAGACGTTTTGGCAATTTAGCTGA
Source organism: Bythopirellula sp. (assembly GCA_034439695.1). Lineage (GTDB taxonomy): Bacteria > Planctomycetota > Planctomycetia > Pirellulales > Lacipirellulaceae > Bythopirellula. The sequence goes on from JAWXAV010000006.1 coordinate 10,385, forward strand.
GAAAGCTCGCGAGGACATACGCGGAGAATGTCCCTCCGTTAGTTGAAAAGCCGGTTCCACCGACGTTCACAATATCACGCGGACTTCTGCTCGGCGTCAATGGTCTTCGTA
>JAWXAV010000007.1:0-45968 GCA_034439695.1 Bythopirellula sp.
AACTCTGCGGAAAAGTCCTCGAATTGTTCACCGAACACGAATGTCGTAACTACATCGCGCACTGCGGATACCGCTACACTTAACGGTTGAACGCATTAGAAAGCGTACTCACTATAGTCGGCGGCAAAGTGGTTCATGGCAGCGAAGAATTTGTTAAGCTTGCACCGGACTTGCCAGCCGTCAGTCCAGACTGGTCGCCGGTCGCTCGTTTCGGGGGCTACGACAATTCGCAACCCACACCACCGGTATTCGCGCACACGCCCATCATGTCGCCCGATGGCCGCGTCTGGGAGACTGGTTGCGGTTGCGGAATCTAAGCGATTTCTGATTCGCGCGTAAGTTTTTGCGGGGGGCCGTTTGTCTCGGAGATCGAAATGTCTAGAGCGCCATTTTGTTCAGATCGCTGGCAACTGATTGCCAATACTCGCATCCCAGAGCTTGGAAGTTAAAATAATACTGTTGCTCACCTCGCCAGAAACTCGCCTCGCAAATCTTATCTATGACTTTCCGTAAACGGGGAAACTTTGTCTCCCCTCGAACGCCATGGCCCAGGTGACACCATGACCCCCGCTGAGACTCTGCCCCTCAGGATCGCGCTGGCCGAGGATGAGCCAGCGAGCCGCAATATCTTGGTTCGCCTGTTGGTGGCTCTCGGACATGAGGTGGTTTATGCCGTGGGGGATGGCGCGGAATTGATCGAAGTGTGCGTCGACGAAATCGATCTCGTGTTCGTCGATTTGGACATGCCAGTCATGGACGGGCTGGCCACGGCGGAGTTTATGTCGAACCGGGGGATACCGGTGATTCTCATTTCAGGGCATCCCGACGCTCAAGAGCTGGTGCTCGAACACGAACCAGTGGACGCATGCGTGCGCAAACCGGCGAGCTTGCAAACTCTGCGCGCGGCGATTGCCGAGGCGCTGGGGAGTCGGCGCTGAATGGCGAAGGAAAGCGCGCACCACTCAGGAACTCGTTGATGCGATTCTCACTGAGCGAGCTTAAACCAAATCTCGCCGGTGTATGGTTCCACGGCAAGTTCTTGATCGACGGTCACGGTTTGCTTCAGATCGTGAGCTGCGGTCTGCGGATTCCAGAGCCCCACGTTGACAAGTTGAATGGCATATTCGGTCCGATGCTGCAAGCGTGGCTTGGGGTCGGGCAACCTGAGAAACAACTCGAACTTCCCTGGCGGCATGTTTTTAGGGATACCAATGGCAAACCGTAATAATTGTGGTTCGCCGGGAAGCCATTCCCGAGGATCGGTCGGGACTGTTACCTGAAATTCGTCAGAACTTTCCGGGGACTTCAACACCAGTTTCACGTCTCTGGGATTGAACGGAGCGGCCCAGCCCAAGTTCTGGATTTTGAGCGTGATGTTCCAAGTCGCTCCCGCCGCGACGCGCGAATCGCAGGAACTCGTGAGCAGAGCAAGCCGATAGCCCAGATGCTTTTTGGCCTCGTCCAGCAAGCCTGATTGTTCCCAAGCCTTGATTACCGCCGGATGAAATTCTTGGTTCAAATACGACCAATGCATGCGCTGCAATTGCGCGCGGGCAGACTTGCTTTCGGTAAATGAGCTCGGAGAACATGTTTCACCACCCATGGGGACGTATCGGGTATCGGTTGCAACGTAGTTTTTATCCCACGAGAGCCGGGCCGGATCATAGGTGCCAAGGTCGGTGTCGTCCGCCAAAAAACAGTCGTTATGATGACCCAAGCGTGCTTGCGGAGTGCCGGTGAACGCGCTGGCAATGTCAAGAGGCTGGTCGTGACCCACGATGGTCCGTTTGAAAGTGGGCGTACGGATCTGAACACTACGCGAGACAGGCAGCGATTTTAACAACCGCTCGGCAATGGCGCGCACGGCCTCATCAGTTTCTAAATTGTTCGTGGAACCGTGCCATTCTCCCCAGGCACCAATAAAGCCCGCTTGCAGCACCGCGATCACGTCGGCATTGTCGCGCCAGAGGGGTTCAAGTTGTTCGATATGCCGCAGTACAATTTTGAGCGGGGCATCGGGCTTGCCAATGTTGGAGCTGTAAGCAAAACGTAGGATGCACTTGCACCCCGCCTGCCGAATCGCGCGAAAGTCTTCCTCGATCAATTGCAATTGCGTGTCGCTCAAATCCGCCGCGCGAAACTTGTCGAGATAGTACATCCGCAAGAGCAGCGTCAGACCTTGTTCGCGCAGCCTGCGGAGCCTCTTCGCGTCAAGGGCCTTGCCCTCCGCATGCGCGGTCAATTGTTGGTACAACCCTCTCTCGGGGTTCGTCAGAATGGCGTCGCTGAGTTGATAGAGAACTTCAGCCGCGCGGACTGAGCAAACGGACAACCAGCAAGCGATTGCCAGGTTCGAGAAAATCGCAATTGGGCCAAATTTTAGCATCGATGTCCGTGCGTCCCGGTGAGTGACCGCCGCGTTTTTCAGATTCGCAAGAATAATTGCCGCTTGTACATCCAGAAACAGATCAACCACAAGCACCCGCCCACCGCAAGATTCATGAGCAGCGGTTGATACGCATCACCCCACGCGGCAAACACACTTTTTCCCAAATGAGTTTGCAGATTCTTGGCGAGCCAGCCGGCAATCATGTAGATCAGGCAATAGATGGCCATGGAATTCATCCCCACGACCCGCGCGGGAAAGGAAACCCTGCGCCAGCCCAAGATATCGACGCAGTAGTACAGCAAGGCCAGCACCCACAAGCAGATGCCACTCGACACGAGCGCGAAACTGGGGGTCCAAATCTTTTTTACGATGGGGCAAACTCCCGCGACGTGCAGCAACATGCCGACAGCAATCGCACCCACGCCCCATAAAACCAAGCGACGTAGCTTGGAAATAGGAGCGGATTGATCAGCCAAGACATTGCCAGCCAGGAGGCCGAAAATCATCGTGGCGAGCGAGGGAATAAAGTTGAGGGTGTAGTAACCCCCGTCATTGGCCACAAACGGCGTCTCACGGGGAAATAGATTAAGAAACCATTGATCGACGTACTGCGCGGGGTTACCCGACTTGTTCCAGTGAGCCAGGAAGCCACTGTACGGATTACCCGTGGGAGTGGGCCACAACGCGAACAATAACCAGTAGCCAACAAGAATCAAGACGATGGCACCAAGTTGAACTGCCGGTCGTCGGCCCCAAAGCAAAAACAACGGCACGTAGCCCAAGCCGATCTGCGTCACCACATCTTCAAAAGTCCAATACGTGCGATCCTTGTCGAGCGATCTGAGGAACACTCCCAGCAGAATCAGCAGGAGTGACCGGATAACGGCATGGACGAACATGCGTGAATAAGTGTGCCCGCGTCGGACCCTGGCATTGTAGGAATAGACGAGCGACACGCCGACCATAAACATGAACGAGGGTTGAATCATGTCCCAGAGCACGATGCCTGGCCACTCGACATGATCGAACTGGCGCATGAGTGCTTGAATCCAGCTCGAATCGGGGTGCGCCTCGGCAATCCGCGCTGCCCAATCATAATTGGGCACCGTCAGAGCCAAGAGCAGTATCGTCAGACCGCGGTAGGTATCCAGCGAGTCCAACCGCACACTTATCTCAGCAGGTTTACTGGTCGCTGAACTTCCGGAAACTGGTGCGATCATGATTTTTCAGCGACTAGCCGTTACATCCGGACAAAGCATCGTCGGCATAAACTTTCCGACTGCTTGTGACACAAGACGATGGCATCTCGTGCCAAGGAGGCATCGAGAATCTGGGAGCGCTCTTCGCGGCGGGCGCAGCGCAAAACTTCTTGCAACTCGGCGGCAAAGGCGTGCATCGGATCGCCGTCGGGCATTTCCGGGTGCTGCACTTTGCCACCCACGAGAATCGTGGGCTTGACTAAGTAAGCGCCTTGATCGCCCAGGATGGCGAACTCAAACAGGAGGGTCGCCTTTTCCAGGTGAATCTCAAATCCGTGATTGAAGGACCGCCCCTGCTGGTCGATGGTTCCGCTGGTGGCGGAGACGACGGGGCCTTCAGGGCCGTAATCAAATTGGCTATGCCAAAACTGGGCGAGCCCTTCGCGCATCCTGCCGCGACAGACGACGGAATGGGGTTTGCCAAACAACAAGCGAATGAAGTGCGCATCGTGAACGTGCAGGTCGAGCATGGGGCCGCCCACCTGATCAGCGTTCCAATAGTTCGCCAGCCAGGTCGGCTCGGAGATCACGCGCCGAAAGCTGCCACCGAGAAGCGTGCCAAATTTGCCGCTCTGAATCGTTTTCAGCGCCCAGGCATATTCGGGAAAGAACGGCAGTACATGTCCGATGAACAATAGTTTTTTGGCTTGCTTGGCTGCCGTGCTCATGCGATCGCAGTCGCGGACGGTCAGCGCCATCGGCTTTTCGCAAAAGACATGCTTGCCCGCTCGCAAGGCTTTGATCGCGACGTCGGCATGGAGCGCGGGGGGCAAGGTCACATCGATCATGTCCAAGGATTCATCCGCGAGCATTTCATCGATGTCGGTGTAAGTCGCCACGCCCGAGAGATCCATCATCTGCCCCGGCGGACCGAAATTACCGCGAATATCTCGCCAATCCCCTTTCAGTCGCCGCGTGTTGCTCTCGCAGAGGGCAGCCACTTTCACCCCTCGCAGTTTCTGATAGGAAAGGTAGTGGACCATTCCCATGAATCCAACACCCGCGATGCCAACACGAATCATAGAATCCTCACGATGTAAACTTTGGAATGAGCAGCGCACAACTCACTGAGGCAATGTTGCGGACTTCGCTGTCGCTGCTTGGCTGTTATCTCTGATTTCGATGTTCCGGAAAGAGACTTCGTCGCCGTGTGAGAGAAAACCCACGCGACCTGATGTGCGCTTGAGGCCCGGATGTTCTTTTTTATCGACGGTCACACCGTTGGGGGCCACTTCGTCGAGATTCACGTCCAAGATTTTTGTGCCGTTGAGCGTGACCGTAACATGGCGACCCTGGCAATGAATTTCTTCCTGATTCCACTCGCCAGCCGGCTTGAGATATCCCCGCAACGCGGGAGCGATGCCATAGAGCGAGCCATGAAATTGGAAGTCGAGCAGTTCTCCGTACTTTTTGGTCTCGTTATCGAGAATCTGAACCTCCATCCCCTCGTAGGCCGCGTCCCCTTCCAACGGTGCGCGAATCGCGACCCCGTTGTTGGCATCGGGAGCGAGCAGAAACTCAAAACGCAAGTCGAAGTCGCTAAATTCTTGCTCGGTGAGTAACTTCCCCGATGCGCCTGGGCGGCAGACCAACAGGCCATCCTTGACCTCGTACCCTTCGACCTCTCCCTCCCAACCATCGAGGGTTTTGCCATCAAACAGCGGCACAAAATCCGCGTCCTGGGCGACGCAAATCATGACCGACAAGAATAAGTTCAGGACGAGAATCGTTACAGTAATCATGGGGACTCCTTGGTTTGCTGACGCTTGCGCTGCAATTCTGCCGTTGCCTGGGGAAGCTGCTGGTCAACCAGTCCGCGTTCTCCCCGGCCTTCCTCGAAGATACGCTTGTTGGCATCGCGCGTGATAGTCCGCAGGTCGGCCTGCCAGTATTTTTCTTGCTCTTCGCGGGAAATCTGTTTTAGCGGCCTGACGATACGAAAGCCAATGTCGAGGGCTTCATCGCTGGCAAACCACCAGGGGCTCTTAGGAGTATTGGGGTCGTAGCTGCGCAGTTCCTCGTCGTTACTGGCCCGCCGGGCCGCGCTGCGACAACCGGTTGCCGTGGAATTGATCGAACCGCCGCGCAAAACGCGCGGGTAGAGCACTTCAGGCCAGCAAAGAGTTTCGCTGGTCGTGAGCAAGCGCTGCGGCAACTTTTCGTACCAATCGGCACGATACTCGTCCAGCACCCACTCGGAGGCATTCCCCGCCATGTCGTGCAAGCCCCAGTTGTTGGGGAGCTTTTGACCGACCAAGTGTGTTTCATAGTCAGCATTGTCCTCGAACCACGCGTACTGATCCAACTTCGCGGCGTCATCACCAAAATAATAGTCAGAATCAGCCCCCGCCCGACAGGCGTATTCCCATTCCGATTCGGTCGGCAGTCGGTAGAATTCGCCGGTGAGCAAACTGAGCCATTTGGTGTATTGCTTGGCGGCATACTGGCTCATCGAAACCGCCGGCTTTTGCGGGTCTTCGCCCGACTGAAAAGTAAAACTTGGATCGTAGAGCTTCGAAGGTGCGGTGATCGCGTCGATTTCGTTCTCTTTGGTGACGACGCGCATGTCGTGCTCTTCAAATCCCTCGAAGACGCTGCACAGCTTCATGAAGAGCTTGTATTCCGCCCAGGTCACTTCGCATTTGCCGATCCAAAAGGGTTCCACCTCCACCTTCACGAGGGGCGACTCGTCGGCTGCCGCATCTTTGTGGCGACTGCCTTGCTCGAATGTGCCACCTGGGACGGGGAGCATCTCGAATGAAACCTTGGCCCCCGGAATTTCCTGCTTGTAAGGTACGATGTGCCCATCCTGCACCGGCACGGAGAGTTTTTCCGGATTGGGGCTCGACACGACGCCCGGAACTTCTGCCCGAATATCAGAACACAACAGAACCCCGCTCAACAGGATTCCGATGAGTAGGTTCTGAGTGGCAATCACGCAATCCATCACGACGCTATAGGGGGAAGGAAAAGGTTGGGCGACGAAACAATGTTAATCAGGCGACCGGCACCATTCCCGGAATCGCCACGGTTTCGAGCGGAGCATCGGCCCACTCGTATTTACTGGGGCCGAGTTTGTCGGTGTTCGAGATCACGTCCTCCCATTTCACGTCCTGGCCGCTGTAGGTGCTCATGCGACCCATGATGGCCAGCAGCGTGCTGTTGGTCATGTAGCCGCCGTTGTTGATCGGCGAACCGCTACGGATGCTCTTGAACATTTCTTCATGCTCTTGGACGTACATGCTGGGCTTGGGGCCCTTATATTTCCATTTCTTTTCGCCCTTGATGAGGTTGGTCAAGATGCGGGCCGTGCCCTTCGTGCCGATTACGATTTCATCGACGAACGAACTGCAATTGTCTTGTTGCCGGCAGGTGAAGAATACACGCACATCGTTGGGATATTCGTAAAACACGACATGATGGTCGAAGACGTTTCCGTACTTTTTGTCGGTCCGTTGTTGTCGGCCGCCGATACCCATGGCCTGAATTGGGGCGATGTCGCCTGTAAGCCAGCCGGTTTTGTCGAGGCTGTGAATGGCTTGCTCGTTGATGTGGTCGCCGGAGAGCCAAGTGAAGTAAAGCCAGTTGCGGATCTGGTATTCCATTTCGCTCCACTCGGGTTCCCGCCCACGGTGCCAGAGCGTGCCGGCATTGTAGCGAGATTCGATGGCCATGATGTCGCCAATCGCACCATCTTGGATGCGCTGAATGGTTTCTTTCACCCCCAAGTCGTAACGCCAGCACAACCCCGACACGACCGCCAGATTCTTGCGTTTGGCTTCTTCACACGTTTTTTGCACGCTCAGCACACCCGGGACATCCACCGCCACCGGTTTTTCGACGAAGCAGTGTTTTCCCTTTTCGACCGCATAAGCAAAGTGAGCGGGACGAAAGTGAGGTGGCGTCGCCAACAGCACGACATCCACGGGGGAATCAATCACCTGCTTGTAGGCATCGAAACCGGTGAAGACGCTGTCGTCCGAGACCGCCACGCGAGGGGCGATGTCCTTATTTTCTTTCAGGGTTTTCAAACAAGACGCCGTGCGATCGGCGAACGTATCGCCAATGGCCACCAACTCGGTGTGCGGATCGGCCGTCAGGGCATTGATCACGGCATCGGTCCCGCGGCCACCACAGCCGACGAGCCCGATTCTCAAAACATCCGTTCCCGCCGCATGCACCGATTGAGGAAATCCGAGCGTTCCCAAAGCGGCCGCCGTGACCGCCGAGTTTTGCAGAAACATGCGACGCGAAGGAAATTGTAAGGAGGGTATGTCTGACATCTTAGGAACCTGCCTATGAAAAACTATGAACCGACCAGTTCTCGTGACTGGTCTATCCCAAATCAAGCACCTCGGTCATGCGACGCTGGATATCTTTCAACTCTTCCGCGCCGCCACCTTCCACTTCCGCGGTACACCAGCCTGAAAACTGAATTTCGTCCAAGGCGCGGCGAACTTCCGGCCAATTCACATCGCCGTCGCCGATCTTGCAAAAGCCTTCGGTATCGCCCCAGTCCTTGACATCAAGCTTAACGATGCGCTCGCCAAGCACTCGAATCCAATCCTCGCTGGGGCTGAACTTCCGCACGTTGCCAATGTCGAAGTAGGCCGCCACCCAGGGGCTATCGATCTCATCAAGATAGTCGCGCAATTGTTCGGGAGTTTCGCAAAATCCATTCCAGACGTTTTCGATCAGGATTCGCACCCCGAGTCGGCTTGCCGTGTCGAGGACTTGTTTGATGCCCACAATGGATCGAGCCCACACATCGTCATGAGTTTCTTGCGCGCCGTCGACTTTGCCCGGAACCAGCAAAACGGAAAAGCCCCCCAGGGCATGACAATCTTCCAGGGCTTGCCGTAAATGAGCGACGCCTTCTTGGCGAACCTGTTCATCGGGCGAGGAAAGCCGGATGTCCCAGTGCTTCATGTCAACCACGCCGTGAACAGGCATGCCTGTTGTCTGACTGGCCACGAGCACGTCTTCGATGGTAAAGCCTTCGAGCGGGCTAATCAACTCCATGCCTGTGTAACCCAAGTCCTTGCAAAGCTGAAACTTCTCGGTGACCGTGCCGGGGTGCTCGATCATGCCCCATTTCACGGCCGTGTAGAATCTTTGCTTTGTCGACGGAGTCGTCACGGGTGCAGCGGCTAAGCTCGGTTGGCCCAAAGTAGGCAGCAGGGCCACACCCAAAGCACAGGCCGCGGAGCGCCTGACAAACTCTCGGCGATCGGAGGGAAAACTATTCGAGTCCATGGGTGTACCTAGATTGATCGCATGATTCGATTGTGAGGCATCCGCATCCTAACCATAACAGTACCGCAGATGAACAAACTGGCAATCGCCCAGCTACCAGGTTCAGGAATTGTTTGAATAGTAGGATGTCAACCGCATCGAAATCCCCGGCCAGCAACAGAATGCTTGTATCCTGAACTTCCTCGAATTCCGCACCTACCTGGTAGCTCGCACCCGGGGCAGTCGAAGTGATCTGCAAGTCGGTTTTAAGAACATTAATACCAGTAACGCTGTCCCAGACTCCGTCGTTGGCAAAACGTATTGAATAGCGTACGTCATTCCTAAGTGAAGCTGCAAGGTCGGGCATTTTGATACCGACCGTGTACGTTCCTTCCGGCATGTCGTCGGGCACGCTCAGCAAGGCTTGCACGTCGTTGCTGGTGCCGCCACTCCAAAACCGGGGATCAATTTGTAATGGGGCTGAGGAAATCACTCCGGTTGAGTTGTTCTTGAGCGTGATCTCGACATTCCGGGGATTGAATAATTCGCCAAAGCCAACATTGTCGATCGTGAATTCAATCTTGAGGAGTCCGCTCGGCTTTACTGCGTTGGGCAGAGTTGCCGTTTGCAATTCAAACCGATACCCTAAGCGACGTTGGATCTCTTCGAACTTGCCATCGTCTTTCCATTTCTGAATGACTTCTGGATGGTAATCCAAGTTGAGATAGTCGGTATGTAGCGTCTCCATCATTGCAATTGCGGCGAGCGAGTTATTTCTGGCATGTAATGCGCAGGTTTCACAGCCATGGACCGAATAGCGGCTTTCGCCGCCGATGTAGTCAAGCTCACGACTGAGCGGCCACAGCCCGCCTGGATTCACGTAGGTGCCAACATCAGTGGCCGAGGAGAGGAAACAATCATTGTGGTGGCCAACGCGCGACAGATCGCTGCCATCGAACGCATTAGCAGCGGTGATCACGGCGGCATCCGACTGCTGAGAGCCGCTAAAGATTTCGCGCTTGAAGTGTGGATAACGAATTGCGACGGTGCGATCCACGGGTAGGGCATCTAGAATAGCGTGCAGGATCTCGCTGCGATCAACCGTGTTATCAAGACCATTGGTGGAATTGTGCCATTCCCCCCAAGATCCGATGAATCCCGCATCGAGATTAAAGATGACGTCTTTATTTTGTTTCCAAAGCGGCTTGAGTTGTTGTATGTGATTCAATATCACAGACTTCGGCGCATCGGGCTCCTGGAAGCCATCGTTGTAAGCCAAGCGGAATTTTACTTTCAACCCGTTCGCGCGGGCTACCTTGAATCCGTTTTGGATCGAATCCAAGAATGCTACGCTAAGAGGTTGATTGCGGAATTCGCTGGCGATTACGCGGCCCCAGACCAACGTCTGGCCTTGGGCGCGAATCTGCGGGTAGCTGCCAGGAGACGTAAGTGAGGTGTATCGTAGAAATCCCCGCTCAGGATTAGGAAACTCCGCATTCGACGACTGAAATGTGATCGTTTGCTTTGTGACCTGGCCGTTAGTGCGCACCGCAGTACAACACACAATAGCTGCCGCCACAAGTGATAGCCAGATCACGGCCACCGGCAAGCGGAGAACGAGGTTAGCAACTTGGTCATTCATGGTGCGTAGCGAAAACCGCCTAGGCCTTGCGCCTTCGAGGGACAAGCATTCCGAACACGAGCAAACTTGCAATTACCGTACTACTAGGTTCGGGCACAGTTTGCAGTTCAGCCAGAGGCGCAAGGCTCATACCATAATTTTCCTGCCAATCCGCGAGGTCATCCGCCTGATAGAGCGTCCCCGCGCCACGCTGCCACACCAAGAAATCCCGGCCGTCCACATCGCCATCAGCATCGAAATCCCCGGCTAGCAGCAGAGAGTTAATATCCAACACTTCGGCGAATCCCGCGACCTGATAACTTGTCCCTGGGGCACTCTGTGAAATTTGCAAGTTGGTCTTGAGCACGTTGATGCCGGCAACGCTGTCCCAAACGCCGTCGTTGGCAAAGCGGATGGAATAGCGGATGTCGTTGCTCAGCGACGCCTCGAAGTCGGCCATCTTGATGCCGACCGTGTACGTTCCTTCCGGCATGTCGTCGGGCACGCTCAGCAGTGCTTGGACGTCGTTGCTGGTGCCGCCACTCCAAAACCGCGGATCGATCTGCAACGGAGCCGAGGAAATCACACCGGTCAAGTTGTTCTTGAGCGTGATCTCGACATTCCGGGGATTGAATAACTCGCCAAAGCCAACATTGTCGATCGTGAATTCGAGTTCCAAAATCCCACTCGGCTTCACGGCAGCGGGCAAACCCGCCGTTTGCATTTCATAACGATACCCTAGCCGTTTACTGATTTCGTCGAGGCTTCCCTCATTTTGCCAGCGCTGAATCACGGCGGGTTGGTAGTCGTAGTTCAGATAATCCGTGTGCAATTGCTCCATTTCGTAAATCGCGTTGGCCGAGGCACAAAAGGGGCTGTCGGCGCATGTTTCACCACCATGAGGAGCGTAGCGGCTTTCACCACCGATGTAGGTTAGTTCCTCTTCGCGAGTCCAACCGAAGGTTACGTAGGTACCGAAGTCGGTTGCGCTCGCGAGGAAGCAATCGTTCAGATGCCCTACGCGCGACAGGTTAGAACCATCAAACGCATTGGCAGAGGTAATCTTCAAAGTATCATTGGCTGGCGAGCCGTTGAAGATCGCTCGTTTGTAATGGGGCGTGCGAATATTAACCATTCGATCCGCGGGCAAGGCGTCGAGGATCGCATTAAGAATCTCCGTACGATTGGCGTTGGTGTCCAAGCCGTTGGTGGAACTGTGCCATTCTCCCCAGCCACCGATGAAGCCGGCATCCATGGAGTAGATCACGTCCTTGTTCGCTTCCCACAAAGGCTTGAGCTGCTGGATGTGATTCAAAATCACTGACTTGGGCGCGTCCGCGCCGCCGTCATCGTTGTAAGCCACGCGTGGCTTGACCTTGATCCCGTTGGCACGGGCCGCATTGAAGCCCGCTTGGATTTGATTGAGAAACGCTGGGCTGAACGGAGTGTTCCGAAAGCTGCTGGCTAGGATGCGTCCGTAAATCAGAGAATGATTTTGGGAGCGGACGGTGTTGTAGCCCGAGGTGTTGGTCAGATCGCGGAAGTGGTAAAACCCTCTTTCAGGATTCACGAAATCCACGGTCGAAGGTTGAAAAGTAATCGTCTCTAATGGTGGTTCCTCGGCGACGGCTAACTTGAGCGGCAGCGAAGCCAAGACGGCTAAGCTCACCACGGCGAGCCATCGTCGAGCGAATGCACGCTGTCCACCCAACCTCTGAACTAAGCAGGCCATCTTAACTCGATCCTTGGCAAAGAGGCCGCCATGTCCATGACGGCATCACCATGTTCTCTGGAAACTAAATACTCTGCTTCTCATTCTAGCAGCCGCTGCCGGCCGTGCGCAAAAAGGCACACGACCGGGGGTGCATGCTGCCCCGCTGCACAGCGGCTCAAGAAATTTTTCAAGCACGGCGACGGCGTGTCAACAAACCGATCAGGCACGCGCTGACAAATACGACGCTGCTTGGTTCAGGAACCGCGGCGAATGCCGCTAGCCCGCCGGCTCCATAATTGGTCTGCCAATCCTGTAGATCTGCGGGACTGAACGCGGTTGGTGAGCCACCCCGCTGCCAAAGCAGGAAGTCCCTGCCGTCGACATCGCCATCTCCGTCGAAATCGCCCGGGTCACCCGGGTTGGGATTGGAGGCAAACGTGTAGGTAATCTGTTCGAATGACCCGCCGGTGTTTGGCAGGTCACCGTTCCCAAGATCGGTATACGCAATAAAAGTAAAAGTATTTCCGGTGAAGACGGGAGTGCCAGGAGCCGTGGGACCAATCGCCAAACTTCGCGGTATGGTCCATTCCATGCCATTGCCTCTCGGAGGTCCATTCACATCATAGAACGGAAAGGTAAATCCGAGTCCGATAAAATCTCCACCGAACTCGACAACGCCATCCACACCCGTGTTGAAGTTAGCAGCGTCTTGCACGAAAGGGTAGTCGGTTTGGTAACCGAGTTCCGATCCGATTGCACCTAGCGCGAAAAGGTTGTGCCCAGTGGCCAAGTTATTATCGAGATCGAACGCCAGGTACATAGTCGCCATTGCAACGATATCCGAGGTCACGAGATCGACGTAGATATACAAATTGTCATCGTCATTAGCGATTTGGATGGTGTTGATGTCGACGAAACCGCCTGGGTTGTCCGCCACACCACCGTTGTCCGTGTAACCAATTGGAATTCCAGCCCAGTCGTCGAATTCCGTGCCTGCGGCCTCGCCTTGAACCTGGATGCTGCTATTGAAGGTGCTCGGAGCAACAACGCCGTACGCATCACTAATGTTGACACCACTCCCGGTCAGCATCAACGCCATGATTAAAAGTGGAACACCTATCCGATTTGGGAGCATAGCAAGTTACCTGTATTTGTATGTCATCCCACATGTCGCGAGTTGACAGATTATTTCCTTGAAATTGATAAGTATTGTCTCAATAAGGGGCAGTTGCGCGGAACTCCGCGCAACTGCCCTGTTCGGTCATTTAGCGTTTAACGTCGTCTCTGGATTGTCAAACAACCCGCTAGAGCCGCAAGCAAAACTGCTGTGGCAGGCTCTGGTACCGCTAGGGTGTAGTCAATGACGGTGCTGACATCAGTGCCACCTAGGTCAGTCCAAAACAAGAGACGGACAGTATTGTCTGGGAAGACGCTAACCAATGCCGTGGGAGGGTTGCGTACAATGTCTAGCGAGATGGCCAGTTCGCGTTCGTTGGAATCAGCAAATGCGTCAAGCAAGATTGCACCAATTCCAAAGAAATCACCAGTCATTCCTTGGCCGTTATTGAATACATCGCCTCCGAATGCGTTATTAGAAGAGGTAAACGGAAAATCAGTTTGCCAACCCGAATCTTGACCGATTAGTCCTAATCCGAAAATGTCAAAGCCGGTGGCAACATTTTCGTCAACATCGATCCCAGTAAACAAATTTAGCGACAGATTGCCGTGAAAAGTGTTGCGAATGTAAAGGAAATCGTTGTCGTTAGCAATTTGCGTTTCCGCGAGATCAACAGAGCCCGGGTTGTCTGCAAGATCGATATTGACTATAGGGACACCAATCCAATCTGAGTGGTCGTCGTCAATAGTAATCGTCTTGTAAGTTCCTGCACCAGCGATGGAACACAAGTTCACAAAGCTTACGCAAGCCAATAATAGGAATCTCTTGTTCAATAGTACATTCTCCTAGATGCCACGAGTTACAGAAAAAATGTTATCGCACAACTACCTCTATTATCCTCTGATTCCTTGTCAATACAACTTAGTGTAGTGAGCATTTGCTCCTATTGGTCTGCGGTGACTACCCCATCCGCTCGGTTGCCACGGAGCTTGTGTAAATTTGGATCAACGTCGAAGGCTACAAATCTCACCGAGGCGTCGCAAAAACCCATATTGAAGCCGGAGGAGTGGGCTGATCCAAATTTCAGCTCATCGCCGGTGTTTTGACCCGGCTGATCAGAAGACAACTCAATGGCGCGATTGAATTGAATCAGGCTTGCCGTAACTCGAAGTGTATCCGCATTAGCCCCACTAAAGCCCGGTTCATTGTCCCCTTTATCCAGCCCGTCCAAATAGTGATCGGTGGACATATATTTTTCACCCACCATGTAGACGTTTGAAGTTCCATCTTCAACATTGCGAAAAGCAACTTCGGATCTCGTATAAACAACCCCTGTCGCATCGCCGATGACGATGACTTGATTCGGGTTATTTGGTTCTCGTGAAGTCCACATAGGTTTCCAGGCATAATTCTTACCTGTGAGATAGTCCGTTTCGCCGTAGGGAATGGCCGAGCCTCCAGCCGTGGGCTCAGCTACAAACACGTCACCCGCGTTGGCAGCGTAGTCTGTTTTGCTACATACTTCTATTGGCGTTTCGCAATAGGCGTAGGGCAGCACTGTGCTCGTTAGTGCAAACACGTTGGTACTGCGTCGGCTGGGACAAGTCATCCCTTCAAATGGTGATTGCACACGCTGCAGGGTAGCGGCCGCACGGCTAGCTCCAGTGAGACCTTTGCCCAAGTCATGAAGATTCTGTTGCTCAATGTACGGCAATACGTTATAGAGCCATCCACCCGGTTGATTTTTACCGTAGCCGTACTCCGGGTAACCTAACCAATTGAATAGCCAGCCACCCGTTGGCAAATGCTGGTGCACGTCGTGATGATTCTGAAACGCAATCGCCAACTGTCGTAGCTGGTTCGAACATTGCGTCCGTCGCGCCGATTCGCGAGCAGCCTGGATGGCCGGTAGCAGCAGGGCCACCAACACGCCGATGATGGCGATCACCACCAATAACTCGACGAGGGTAAAACCATTTCCATTCTTACGATTGAAGCACGGCATGTGATTCTTTCCAGAGCTTTTGGTAGGCATTTGAAAATTGACCCACTCGGCGGAAGTGTGAGAGTAGAAAAGGCTGTTTTGTGTGCTTATCGCATCAGTCAACACAGTAATCTCCTACCGCCTAACCTGATCTTGTCATGGAGCGTCGTAGGCGAGAATAGCTTGTATGATTTTCCGCATACCAATTACTGTCATTCGTGGACTTTTTCTACGTAGTCGTTTTTTACATGAAAATGGCATAAATGCTAAAAAATAGGTGCCAATTGCGACTTTTCACTCCGGGGCAGGTCCCTTCGAGAGCACTCGCGACATACCCTGGAGGTCGGTCCAGCGTCCAACCTCGCTAGGAACTCTGGCGGAGACTGGCTGGGAGGCGAGCATCTCGTAAATGGGGCTTCTCGTTCGACGATTCCGCGAAATCCACGCGATGCTGGCTCGCTTGGCCCTGGGCTTGCGAAAAGCAAAGTATGGCGTCCATAGCCATGCTCGTTTGCTCGAGGACTCCTTCCCAATAGGGCATGATCTCGGCAACCAACGTGCTGTCGTATCCAACCGCGTCCAGAGCTTGCATGGTTTCTTGCCAAGGCACATCACCCCCTCCCAGTTCGCAAAACTGATAGCTGCCTTCCCAGCCGAAGCGCTCGGTAAAGTCCTTTAGATGAACGCGTTTGATGCGGTGGGACAACATTTCGATCCAGTGCGGCGGATGCTGATGATAGCGCAGGACGTTGCCCACGTCGAAGTACACGCCCAGGCGGTCGCTGCTAAACGAATCCACGAAAGTCGCCAACTCTTGCGGCGACGTGAACATGCCGTTCCAGACATTTTCCAGACACAAATCAACGGCACATTCTTCGGCGGTTTCCAAGAGCCGTGCAACGGCCACTTTTGCCCGCTTGAGGGCCACGTCGTTGCGGACGATTTCGCGGGGCGTGATGGGACTTTTCACGACTCCCGGCACGAATAGCAGGGCTTGGCAGCCCAACCAGGCTGCTCGTTGGATGGCCGCGACGTGCAGGTCAATGGCTTGGTCTCGGACTTGTTCATCGTTGCTGGTGGGGCTGTAGGTCCAACTCATGCCACTGGCCAGAGTTTCGACCACCAAACCCGATTCGGCGATCAGGCTACGAATTTTCTCGCACTCGGAGAGCGACGTTGCGGGAGTTAATACTCCATCAACAGCAATACAGAGTTCCAAGCCTTCAAATCCCGCCAATTGTGCTTGTTCCAGAGCGGCTCGAATGGAATGTGTTCCCGCGAGCCCGTGTTCCATCGACCAATAACTAATGCCTTTGATCATGAGCTCGTGAATACTCCTTTGATTACTGGAATCTTGCCTTCTACCATCACTTATTAGGCATTGCGACCCCCCTCACGATCCATGGCCAGGAAGTACCGCTCCATGCCTATTTGAGTCACGAACCGGGGATTCACGACGGCGACTGAAACCAATAATTATTTTCGCCGCAGCGAGTTTCTGAAATCGTTGGGGCTTTTGCCTTCGTGTCGTTTGAAAGCCCGGGAAAAGGAAAAGGCCGTTTCGTAGCCGACACTCGCGGCGATCGCTGCGAGGTTATGCTCGGTGAACGACAGCATCTCGCGGGCGAGCTGCATGCGATAGTTGGTGACCACCGCCATGGGGGTCGCTTTCTGAAATCGCTTGACGATGCGATTGAAATGCGCGGGGGACATGCCCGCATGGCTGGCCAAATTCTCCGTGGTCCAGGGGTAGGCCAAATTGGCATGAACTTTCTTCCATAACTGGTCGATGCGACCGCGCATTTCGACATCTTCGCGGCTATGCGGCAGTTGGCGCAGCTCGCGGTCGACCAACAGCACAATCAAGTCGGCAAACGATTGCAGAGCCGAATGCGAATCGGGCAGACGGCTGCGTCGTTCATTGAGATACTGATTTGCGATGACGGTGAGCAGTTCGACATAACGCGATTGGAGCAGCACCACTTTTTGCGGCAGCACCTTAGCCCATTCCGTGTCATCGGCGAGATGAAACCAGACGCAGGACCAGTTTTCCTTGGCTTTGTATAGGTACTCGCTCTGGGAGGGGGCAACCAAGAGGTCGCCGCGTTTGAGTTCCGAAGTTTCACCCTCCGTCAACAAGGTGCCAGTCCCAGCCATGGTGAGGAGCACGACGTGATAACCAGGATTGCGTCTTTGCACGACGTAGGGAGAAATAAAACGACTGATGCCGCTCAAAAAGATGCCGCGCTCGTCGAGCGACGACCGCGAGTGCCCTGGATGAACAAGGTATTGCTCTTGGCAGCCGCGGGGAAAACAGACGGCATCCTCGAAGTCATCTCCCTTTCGATAGGAAGTCCACTTGGGGGGCATCGGCTTGACCAATCTCTTTCGCGTGACGAGGAATCGTGTGAACAACCATGGTCCAGCGCGACCAATCGTGGTGATTCAACTTGTTATACAGCGACAACTCAATTGCCGAAAGCGGTTGGGCAGGCAAATAGCATGATGACACCTTATGGTACTTGCAGCACAAACGGTATCGTACGAACCTTGTCTTTTTGCTGAAATTGAGCCCAGCCTTTGTAGAGGCCCGTCCCTGGAAAATGGGATCTAAAGATAACTTCGTTATCGGCCGTATGTTTACTTAATGGGTGGGCATGTACGTACTGCTTGCCGTCGGCGCTGAGTACCACCAAATGACCGCGAGCACCTAAATACGGCTGGAGATCATCAATCGGTTGACCAGTTTCATCAGACAGTCGAAACCTGATCTCCGCTTCCTCGCCGGCTTTCTCGTTCTGTAGTTCGACCTCTACTTGAAACCCCTCGGCAATTACTTGGCCGGGTACGTTGACCGTTAGCCCTGGTGGTGGGGATGGCTCCCCGGAGACGACCATTTCGGCTCTGGCAACAGAGGCGGCTTTGCCTGTGGGCTTGTAGTCCGCGAACAGATGATATTTTCCTGCCTTGGCAAATTCGTGGGTTACCGTGAGATTGCCTTGTTCATCGACAACTGGATGCACATGAGCAAACTCATCAAGGCCCTCACGTACAAGAATCAAATGAACGCGTTTTTCATGCAGAGTATCGAAATTGCTGACCATCGTGCCAGCGGAATCGTGAATCATCAGTTTAAGTGCAACGGGTACTCCGGTGCTGGGCGTGGCAGGCTCGGTCTGAACCATTAATATCGCAGACTTATGGCCGTCGTCGTGCCCCGAACTTTCGTGTGCATGTCCGCCTTCCAATTGAGCTTCGGACGACAGGCAGCCGAGCACCGCGAGTGCGAATGGCAGCAACAACAGATGTCTCATGTTCGAGTCCTCGTGCAAAGTGTTGGAAAACCGGATGAGAACGCGGTCGTCGCCAATTCTCATCCGGTTGCAAATTTAATCGCTATGTTCACTCCGTGACTTTGTCTTTCACCCGTGCTTTTTGCTCCGCCGCTTGGGCCACTTTCACACGTAGGCTTGCCACGGTCTCCAGCGTTTGGTCGGGATTGGCCAGCGCCTTCGTGCGACAACCGGCACAACATAAAAAGACTGGTTCGTCGTTAACCATGATTTTCACGGGTGTTCCCATCGCTCCTAACTGGCTATCGGGCATCACGGGACAAAATCCCTGAGCCTCGGCCTGTTGCCGATCTTCCGGGCTTAACTTTGCCAAGTTGGATTCAATTTCTGCCGCCACGACTTTCGCTTGAAGTTCCTTGACCGTGGCAAGAGTTTTGTCGGGGGCCGCGAGGGCCCTTCGACGACAACCGGCGCAACACAAGAATACGGGCTGATCCTTGACCATCACTTTGATGGGCGCTCCCATCGTCCCTAATTTGTTGTCTGTCATGACGGGACAATACCCTTGTGACTCGGCCAGTGCTCGATCTTTCGCCGCGAGCTTGGCCATGCTCGCTTGAATTTCTACCTCTTCTTCACTTTCGGCTGTTTCTTTCGTGGGCGTGCCTCCTGCCGCGTGGTGCTGCTGTGCGGCTACCTCGCAAACAAGAAAAAATGGGAGATTCATCAAAACCACTAAACTGACACAAAATATAATTTTCACGGAATGTCTCCTTGCTTTAGTTTGAAGGTTACTGGTTTTCGTTCGAGGCCAATCGGCGCGACTACTTTTGCACGTACTCCTCGGGGAGCAAGATGTCCTTGGCTGTTTCTTCGCTCTTGGACCACGCCACGAACTCATCGACGCAGGGTGGACAGCAAAACTCGTAAGTTTTTCCGCCCACGATCCACGAACAGGCGGGATTCGCTTTGGTCATCGTGACCGGACAAATCTTATCGCCCGGTTTGGGGTGCATGTCGTGCTTGGCCATAAACCCCTTGAATTTCTCGGAGACCGTCATGTTGCCATTCGCTTCAATGTCGGCCTGGGTGTAGATTCCGCCCGGAGTGAGATAGAGTTTCTGCTCTTCTTCATCAGCCACTTTGTCGGGCATCGCGGCATCGCCGTGGTCAGCGGTTTGCGTGGAAAATCCAAAGCGAAATCGTTCGCCGGCAATCGTGATGTTGGGAACAGTCACATCGACATTCTGTCCCACGGCAGAATCGGGAAGCTGTGCCACAAACAGCGAAGCCTTGCCTGTGGTATCACCCGGTTGTGGCTGCGGTTTAAGTTGAACGGACGTCGAATCTGTTGCGCCCGTGGGCTTCACATAGGCGACCAGTTCCTGAATCTCGACATCCATCACCCGTGTCTCATCGCTTCCGAGCGTGTAGAGTTGCAGTTCACCGCTGTCCGTGACAATCGCTTCAACGTGGTAGCTATCTTGACCCAGGGAAACGAGGATTCCACCATGAGCGGCTGGCGTATTCGCGTGCGCTTCATCGTGATCTGCCGTTCCATGGCCGACCGCGCTATGCTCGATCGCACCCCGATACGGCTTGCCATTGATGTTCACAGCGAGCTGTGCGTCGGCACCTTCTTGATCCAAGTCCTTCGCGAGCTCGACATCGTTGGAAACAAACCGGGAAGATTTCCCGGCGGGATCGCTCGCGTCAGCCTCCGCCGCGAGTTTGAACTGTTTCCCCTGCCCTTCATGCTTAAGATTGATGGTGATCTCGGCAGTCTCTATCGGCACGCTGGCCTTGGCCACCGAATCGAGCAGATAGATCGTTACCGTGCCCGCGGCATCGTCATGGACGAATTCGCCGTGGTACTCGTTGTTACCGAGTTCGATCAGTCCGCCGCCGTGTGGTCCCTCGCTCGAATGACCGTGTTCAGAGGGAGTCGCCTGGGTAGCCGTCATCATGGTGGGCGGTGGTGACGATCCACAGCCGACGACAGCCAGTAAAATAACCAAGTGTAAAACAATCCCAAAATTTTTCATGGTTCACCTCCTTTAGAAACTTGTCGCACCTATTGTACAAAATAAAAAGCCAAACTCATCATTCATGTGGCAAAAGCTCGGTTAATCCTTGAGTGAAATATGTTGTTCCTCCGCCTCCACGACCCGCCGCGCTGATCCGAGACCCATTGTCCAAAACAAAGCGGGATGGACGAAGAAATCCAAGAGTGTGGAACTAATCAGGCCGCCCACGATGACCGTGGCCACGGGGTAGAGAATCTCTTTACCAGGCTCGCCGGCTGAGAGTGTCAATGGAATGAGTGCAATCCCAGCGGTGAGGGCGGTCATCAGCACGGGAGCCAGTCGTTCCAAGCCGCCCCGGACGATCATCTCCTTGGTCCAGCTTTCGCCCTCGTATTTCACGAGATGCAGATAGTGGTTCAGCAGCAAGATGCCGTTGCGCGAAGCCACGCCGACGAGCGCGATGAAGCCAACCATCGCGGCCACGGTGAGTGTTTGCTGCGTAATCACCAGCGCCGCCACGGCCCCAATGAACGCCATCGGCAGCGCCGCCATCACTTGCAGCGACAGATTGATCGAGTGAAACATGGTGAACAGAACGAGGAAGATGCCCACGAGTGATGCCAAAAACAGCAGAGCTATTGTTTTCGAGGCGGACTGTTGGCTCTCGAATTGGCCGCCATATTCCAGGAAGTAGCCGGTGGGCAGGTTGGCTTCCAGCGGTGCCAATCGCTGCTTGATTTCTTCAACCACATCGACAAGACCGCGATCACGCACGTTGCACTGCACCACGATCCGGCGGCGGACTTGTTCGCGGCTCACCGTGTTCGGCCCGCCTGCCTTGTAAATGCGCGCCACGTCCTCAAGCTTCACCGAGCCACCGGAAGGGATTTCGAGCACCAGTCGCTTGAGGGCCTCGATGTCTTCGCGATACTCTTCATCTAGCCTCACAAGCAGGTCGAACGTGCGTTGACCATCGAGCACTTGGGAAACAATTTCTCCTTGCATGGCGGTTTCGACGAAATCGTTGATGTCGCTGCGTCGCAAGCCGAACTGTTCGAGCTTATAGCCATCGGCTTCGATGCGGAGCTGAGGGATAATGACTTGCTGCTCGACTTGCAGATCGCGCACCCCTTCGATATCCGCGATCGCGGCTTGCATCGACTGTGCCTGACGTCGCAGGATATCAAGGTCGTCGCCGTAGAGCTTGATCGCCACCTGCGCCTTCACACCCGACAGCATGTGAGAGATCAAGTGGGCCAAGGGTTGTTCAACCGCCGTCACAATGCCTGGGATATCCGCCAAGGCCTCGCTGATTTCCTCGATGACCTCATCGCGGGAGCGCTCGGTTTCTGGGTCAATCGTGGCGATGATTTCCGTGACGTTGACTCCCTCGGCATGTTCGTCAAGCTCGGCACGTCCGGTTTTGCGAACAAACGCCGTGATATCACCAATTTCTTGAAGTCGTTTCTCGACCTGTGTCGAGACTTCGTTTGATTTTTCCAAGGAACTGCCCGGTGGCAGCAAGACGTTGACCTGGATCGCGCCTTCGTTGAAAGGTGGCAGGAAATCACGATCAAGTCGTAACAGAGCCATCATCGAGATTGCGACCATTGCTACCGTGATCAGTAGTATGAGTTTGGGGACGCTCAAACTGAACCAAATCACCCGTTCGGCGATCCATTTCAAGCCCCGCAGCACGAAACTATCATTCTCGTACTCCACCAGTTTCGAGTTCCCCAGCAGCCAATAGGAAAGTACGGGAGTCACTGTGAGTGAAACAAGCAGCGAAGCCAGGATCGACACGATATAGGCCACACCCAGGGGCGTGAACAGTCGCCCTTCCATTCCCGAGAGGGCAAACAGCGGTAAGAAGACCAACACCACGATCATCGTGCTGAACACGATTGAATTGCGGACTTCGACGCTGGCCAGGTAAACCACTTGCAGGGGGTGTTTGGGGTTAGGGCTATGTCGGTTTTCTTTCAAGCGCCGGAAGATGTTTTCCACGTCGACAATCGCGTCGTCCACAAGTTCTCCAATGGCGACGGCCAAGCCGCCCAGGGTCATGGTGTTGATCGACAACCCAAAGGCGGCAAAAATGAGCGTCGTCATCACGATGGAAAGGGGAATTGCGGTCAGCGTGATAAAGGTGGTTCTCAGATTGAACAAAAACAAGAACAGGATAATCACGACCAGAATGGCACCATCTCGCAAAGCTTCCATCACGTTCTCAATCGCCAAGTCGATGAAGGTCTCTTGCTGATAAAGTTCTGGCAGAATTCTGATATCAGCAGGCAGCGACGGCTTGAGCTCTTCCAGTGCGGCGACGACGGCTTGTGTCACCGCGCGCGTGTCAGATTTGGGTTGCTTATTGATTGTGAGCACCACGGCAGGGCCCCCAGCAAAGGTTCCGTCCGAGGAGCGGTTGTAAGCCGCGCTATCTCCGCGCTTGACTTGTGGACCTTCGAGAATTCGGGCCACCTGCGAGAGCGTGATGGATTGTCCGTCGCGCTGCACAACCACGACTCGGCCAATTTCGTCGATGCTCTTAATGCGTCCCAGCGCTCTGACGAGGAATTCGTTGGGGCCTTGTTCGTCAAGATAGCCCCCCGCAGTGTTTTGATTGCTTTCGCGGAGAGCCGTCTTCACTTCTTGCAACGTAACGCCATAGCGCAGCAATTCGTTGGGATCAACCAAAACCTGGAATTGCTTGCGCTCGCCTCCCATCACGACGACCTGGGAAACGCCGGGGATGGTGAGCAGCCGTTGCCTAACCACCCAATCCGCCAGGGTACGGAGTTCCATGGGAGGAGTTTTGTTGCCCTCACTGTACATGCCAACGATGTGAATTTGGCCCATGATTGAAGAGATGGGCGCTAACTGTGGTTTCACACCTTCTGGCAATTGATCGCCGACAAGTGCCAAGCGTTCGTTGACGATCTGGCGATCATTAAAAATGTCGGTCCCCCAATCGAATTCAACGTAAACCACGGAGAGTCCCACTCCCGAGGAACTGCGTACATCTTGCACGCCCGTGGCTCCATTGAGGGCTGTCTCCAGTGGAAACGTGATGAGCGTCTCCACCTCTTCGGGTGCCATCCCAGGGGCTTCCGTCATAATGACGACGCGCGGTCGATTGAGGTCGGGAAAGACGTCGATCGGCAATTGCATCGCTTGCCAGCCGCCGTAGACCAAGAGGAAAACGGAAATGGCGATGACGAGCAGACGATTCTGCAGCGAAAAGCGAATAATGGCGTTCAGCATGGACGATCTTTCTAGGCCAATTAATGACTGTGGCCGGCATGGGGATCGACGCCACCGCCCGCCTTGTTCTTGAGTGCCAGGTGCATTTGATAGGCACCTTGTCCAGCAATCACGTCGCCAGGGAAAAGCGAGCCATTGTTGGCAACGACCACCACATCGCGATCGCGGTGCTCGACATGAACCGACACGCGATCAAAATGGTCGCCATTTTGGCGATAGACATACGCTTCGGCACCTTCGTCGACGATCGCTTCAACTGGCAAAACAAGTTGTTTTTCCCAGCGCTCGACGGGTACGCGCAGTTCCATCCGCTGGCCGGGCTTAAATCTCCATTCGATAAAGCGACGACCAGGGGTCGATTCTTGATCGAGGACGATCTCGTTTGGCAGACGTAAATAGAACTTAAACGCGCGTGAGTCGGGGTCAACGTGGTCCGACAAATACAGAAGCTTTAATCCTTCGACAATCTGTTTCTGCTTGTCACCAACCAAG
The DNA here is from genome assembly GCA_034439695.1 of Bythopirellula sp. Lineage (GTDB taxonomy): Bacteria > Planctomycetota > Planctomycetia > Pirellulales > Lacipirellulaceae > Bythopirellula. The sequence continues at coordinate 24,396 of JAWXAV010000007.1, forward strand.
AGTGCCCCTTGGATATCCCAATCTTTTTTCGCGGCTTCGCGCAACTTGGCCGCATCGTCCTCAAAGGCGCGACCTTCGATGTAAAGCTCGCAATGATCGGCTAGCACGGCCAATTCTTGACCGGTTTCGACTTGTTGCCCCTGGGAGACAGGGAGTCGTTGCACATGAAACAGATGCTCCTCCTCGCAGCCGTCGTCTTTGTGAACATGGCTGGGGGCATTGATCGTGATAGTGCGCAGCAACTGACGTGTTGTGAGGATGTTCTCCACCTGCTCCTCGGTGAGTCCATGCACGACGAGAGCTTGCTGTTCGGCCAAGAGTGAGGCTGAAAGCTTTTGCTTTTCGTATTCCTGTTCGAGGATGCGGCGTCCAGCGACGACCCCCTCGGGCATCGCTTGCAGTCGAGCGAGCTCTTTGTCCACCACGTTGATATTCTCAGCAGTGAGCAAGAAATTGCGTTGAGCGGAGACCATTTCTTCGTTCGTGATCCGTAGTTCAAACAACGGAGCCTTGGATTCGACGGCTTGCCCCTCAACGGCAAAAATCTCAGTCACAATCCCAGTGATCGAGGCCGTAATGTGAATGCGGCTTCGTCCTGGACGTTCGGCGACAATCGCGGGCAACGCGAGCTTCTTTTCAAAATCGCTTGTTTGGACTTCAAAAGGCTCAAAGCCGATGTTCTGTAGGCCGTTCGCGCTGAGTTCAATGGAACTGGCCTCATCATGCCCGGCGTCATCATGTCCTTGCTCAGCCAGAACAGTCAGGTCGTGCGAAAATTCCTCGCCACCGCTTGGCAAGACGATACGAAACCGAATGATGACGCGCTCCGAGTCGTTCGGTATGGCGAGATCGCCCTGCGCATAGTGAGCTGGCTCTTCCGTGGTAGCAGGTACGTAGAGAGTTGCAACTTCTTTGGCTAACGTCTGCTTGCCATCTTCACTCAAGAGGCTGTTGAAGACTTGCGCGTCGGGGACGGGTTGTCCATCGCGGGTAATGCTAACGGCGGGCTCTACCGGGCTGCCGGCTACCAAATGTTCGCCATGATGGCCAAGTCGGATGACATAGCCGGCGTGTTGGATTTCTTGGCTTGGCCAAACCAGGGCATCGTCGGCGCCGTGAGAGTGAGCGGCACCATGCTCGTGACCTTCGTGCTCGTGGAGATCTTCTCCAGCCGACGTCGGTGTACCATGCGTGGCCTCGGCATTCACGCTAGAACTTCGCGGCCACCACTTATCACGGGTGATCGCTGCGAATAGCGTGAAACAGACGAGACTCACTCCAATGACCATGCGCTTGGAGTATTTTGGTGGCGGTTGAATCTTGGTTTTAGCCATGCGAGTGTGTTCCCCTCGAAACATGCCTCATAGGCAAGTAAGCGAGGAATAGGGAAGCTGTACGAAAGAAAGCACTGACGCAGACCAACTGCGCAGGAGTCACGAGCCAAGGCATTCATTGGCCCAAGCCCGGCAGAGCGGGAAGAGCGCCGCCATCAGATCAACAGAACGCCGAGCGCCAAATGCGAGCGCAGCGGTAGCGCGGGAGAAGACTCCGCAAGTGTTGTTAGATTTTGTGTCAGAGTGGCGCAGGCTTGAGTCGAGAACACCTCGGATACAACTCCCGTGGCATGGAAGGGAGAAGTCAACGCGAGATCGATGTTGCCGGCCGAAGCCAACCACTGACACTTGACGTGTTGACAGTCGTGGTCTTCAGCAGGTGCGTGCTGGCAGGGCGAAGTGTCGTCGTGGCTGTGATTGTGGTGCGAATGCGAACCTTCGTGGGCCGCATGTTCACCAGAGACCGCGGGAAGTGCGTGAGACGCGGCAAAATGAACTGTATGCGAACAGCATCCCACGATGGCATGGCCCATGATGCTGATAACTGTAAGTATGGTGATAATTCTATTCATGCTAATTTGTAGACTTTGGAAGCCAAACGCAAAGTATTGTCTACATCACCAACAGCGTCTACATCAACTTACAGCAAAACTGCATCCAAACGGCTAGAAAATCGACAATCTCTCTCAATTACAACATCCCGAAGTACAACCCGACGAATACGAATTCCCCCTGGATGGGCGACCAGAGCCGTTGGAAGATACTCGCGGCGATAAATCTTCGACTGGTTCATCAATTTCATTTTCGTCTGGTAGGTAAGCGGCGAGAGCCGCATCCCGAAGCTGTGTGGTTGCCACTTCCGATCTCGCGGACACGTTTGATAGAGCTTGTGATTCCAAAGTGGATAACGGTGAAGTAGCATTGTTGGAGCCGCGACAGCCCATCAGTAAGCTTACTCCAATCATACACACCGCGGCTTTGTAAAGCGTTCTCATACTCCTACTACCCTTTCGATTTCCGGCCAAATTTGCAACGCATAACCTCCCAAGACACTTAGTCGGTCGTGAGCATTCAGGGACGTACCTCACTCTGGAGGCGTCGCAAGACTTTCAGTCAGGAGAAGGCCGTCGATTTTGACATGGCTTTGCCAGAGAGCATCAAGTGCATCCAGATAGGCCAGATTCGTTTGGGCATAAGTTCGCTCGGCGGTGAGTAAGTCCAGATAACCGACCTCGCCCTGTGAGTAGCCGATTCGCACCAGATCGAAAGTTTGTGCGGCCCGGGGGAGAATGTTGGCCGAGTACATTTGGGCTTGGGAACGTGCATTCGCGTAATCGCGGAAAGTTGTGGCGAGTCGATTTTGCAAATCGAGCGCCACGCGATCAATGTTCTGGCTAGCAACGGAAATTTCCGCTTGCGCTTGGCGAATGCCACCCTGATTCTTGTTCCAAAGCGGCAAGGGGATTCCTACTTGGATGCCACCGACGGTAAAGTTGGTACTGTCATCATACTGCACCATGAACTGGGTGTTGAGGTCGGGCACAGGCTCCGCATAGGCTCGATTGAGCGCCCGACGTGAACGCGATAACTCAGCCACTGCAGCGGCCATTTCTGGACTCAAGGTGGTGATGCGTCCCAAAGTTTCTTCCCAGACAAGTTCGTCGGGCAATAACTTGGGATCACCCGCCAATTTTTGCGGCGGTAGGGCCAAGTCTCCGATGACGGCGGAAAGTTGTTGCCAAGCCGCCGAAACTTCGTTCTCCGCATTACGCAGAACGATCTCCACTGTCTGAAGTTCGACTTCGGTCTGCAACAGTCCCGCTTTGGGAATCTCCTCGGCCTCCAGTAGGTCTTGGGAAGCCTGGACGGCTTGTCCCATAAGCTCCACCAGGGATGTCGCTAGTTCGACGCGCTGCTGGGCAACGAGGGCGCGATAGTAGCTCATGCGGACATCGGTGCTCACTCGGATGCGGGTGGCGGCGAGTGCCTGTTCCGCCTTGTCAATTTCCGCGGCGACGATGGCTCTATTTTTTTCCAGCTTGCCGCCCCCAATAAAATCTTGGCCCACGAACGCACCTTGTTGTCCCGCCAAGCCTTCTTGGCCCACTTCACTGGCGGCATAGCCCACCGACGGATTGGGAGGCAGTCCGACTTGCACGTACTTGCCGCGAAGCGACCGCACGCGGGCAGCGGCATGACCAATTGAGGGATTGTTGGCGAGCGCCATCTGCTCCAACACTTCAATCGTGAGACCCGCATCGGGAAGCGGTTCTGCTAGCGGTGGCACAAGCAACTCGGCCTCTTCTTCCATCGACGCTTGTTTCACCGCGACCGAAGCCGGCTGTTGAATGGCGGGCAAGCTCTCCGTGAAGGTTGCTTGCTCAAAAGAGGTCTGCTCGGTCGAGATAGGCGCAACGGCAGGCAACGGCACCGGACCTTGGGGCGCGGACGCACAGCCTGCTAGCAGCACCAGCAGCGATAGCGATAATTTGATATTTTGAGTCATCCTTGACTCTCCTTCTTATTCTTAATCGGACGCTGGTTACTAACAACGCCAATATCCTTAACTTGAACCCCTTGATTAATGCAGGAACAATCACAAAAGTCCGTATGCTGTCTCTGCTGCCATTTATGCACCAATTAACTACCGGGGCCAAACAGGAACCAACTTCCAATCGTCGCCGTTGCTAAGCCAAGCCCCAGTGCCAGCGACAGCCAAAACCCAAGTCCCAGATGTTGGGAAAAGACAAACGGCAGAAAGAACGGCAGGCCTAAAGGAACCAGAATCAATGTTTCTTTGGCGAGCTTGGATATCGCCCCTAGGTCATGATGCTGATACCAACTCATGATAAATGCCAAAATGCTCACCAGGGGCAGGGAAAGCAGCAAAGCACCATAGCGTGGAAAGCGTTTGGATAATTCCGCAACCGCAACTATGGTGATCGCTGCAATCACAATACGGATGATGTTCCAGAGACTCATGGATTCCCTCTGCCACCATGGGTTGATGTTCGGAAGCAGTTATTCATGGGAGTGCGCATGTCCGTCGGCATGAGTATGGGGGATAAGCACAAACTCTTCTGACCGATAGCGCTCGCCATCAGCAGTCAAAGTAACTTCGACCTTGGACTTGAACTCTTTGCCTACGAGCCAGCTTGCATCCTGTCCCGAACTGCCAGGGAAAATAAAGTAGTTGGTCAAGCCATTACGCAGATTGGCGTTTCCGTCTTCATCCTCGTTTTTCTCATTGTTTCGCACAGTGAGCGTAGCAGACTTTCCGGGAAGGTCCTTGAAGGAGACGTCGATTTTCGTATCGGCGGGTAGATCAATTGGCTCCTTCATTTGGCGATCCTTGCCGATCCACAGTTCGAGATCACCCTTGTCGTCGTGGAGTTTAAGTTCCAAGAAACCGACCTCCTCGCCTGACTGTCCTTTCAGAACAGCGACGACACCATCATGGGGAGTGGCATGCGCATGTCCGCCCGCTGCTTCATCGAATTCGCCGGAAGCCGGCTTGCCGTCGATATCTCCAGAAATTGAGCCAGCGAAGTCGGCAACATTAGCAATGCCCGGGTCCGTTCCTACAAACGTCGAAGCCTTGCCGTTGGAGTCGTCTTGCGGAAGCAATACGAGCGTCAGGGCGGGAACGACTTTGCCGTCAGCCGTTCGTGTCTCCTTAGTCACCACGATAAACTCACTCGCGGCAACGAAGCCGGGACTCTTCTCGTCCGCCCCGAGTACAACGATCTTCGCTTCCTGTTTTTCATGATCGACTGTAAACTCCACATGGTGGGCACCCAGATCAAAGACCACACCGCCGTTTGGTCCTACTCCATGCGCGTCTTCCTGTTGCGCCTCCGCGCGCGCGATCACAAAGACCGTCGCAAACAACATACTCGCGGTCAACAAATTCAAGCTTTTCATCACATTATCCCTCTCATTAAAGAACAAAAACAGAAACAACAACTCCTCTATTCAAACACTTTGCAGCAGATCGTCCTCGGAACTTTCGCTAAGCACCAACCGCTCGGCATCCTTGCCGCTAAACTTCCAAAACAAGCCGGGCTGTAGCAGGAATTCACAAAACGTTGAGGTCACCAAACCACCTAAGATGACGGTGGCGACCGGGTAGAGGATTTCTAAACCGGGCTTCTTTCCGCCGACCACCAAGGGGACCAAACCGATCCCTGCCGTGAGCGCAGTCATTAGTACGGGCGCAAGCCGCTCCAGACTGCCACGCAAGATGGTTGCCTGTGAAAAAGGTTGACCTTCTTCTTTCATCAGATGGAAGTAATGGGTCACCAGCAAAATGCCGTTGCGAACGGCAATCCCACCGAGCGAAACAAAGCCAACCAGACTCGCCACGGTGAGCGTCTGTTGGCTCACCATCAGGGCCAGTACGCCACCAATGAAAGCGGTGGGAATGGCATTGAGAATTTGAAAGGTGATACGGGCTGAAGGATAGAGCATCATGAGGACGACGAAGATGCCCGCCATTGAAACGCCAGCCAAACTAGAAATCCGCAGCGTGGCGGACCGCTGCGCCTCAAACTGTCCGCCGAACTCCAGGAAGTATCCCGTCGGCAGTAGAACTCTCTCCTTGACCTTTTGCTCGATTTCCGTGATCGCGCTCGCCAAGTCACGGCCTGTCACGTTGCAGCGGACCGTTTGTTTTCGCCTGACGTTCTCCCGGTTGACGAGATTTGGGCCGCTGGCTGTTTCAGGAAAGTCGGCCACGTCTTTCAGGCGCAACTGACCACGTCCGTTTGGCAGCTCCAGTCGCAACTCCTTGAGGAAGTCCGTGTCCGAGCGATAACGCTCTTGGAGTTTGATTACCAGGTCAAAACGACGCTGCCCTTCCAAAACTTTTGAGACGGCTTCCCCTTTCAAGGCCGTCTGCACGAAGTCAGCGACAAACTCGCGGCTGATCCCATAAACAGCCAATGCATCGGCCCGCAACACGACGTGCAATTCTTCCACACGCTCTTGCGGATCGATGATGGGAGGCGTGACGCCGGTTACTTCCGAGAGTGCGGAGCGAACTTGTTCGGCGATTTGCCTGAGCTTATCGAGATCATCCCCAAAGATTTTGACCGCCACCTGGGCATTGACACCGGAAAGCATATGGCTAATCAGATGCGAGAGCGGCTGCTCTGCCTCAATTTCGACTCCTGGCACCTCGGCCCGGAGATCGGTGATGACTGTTTTTAAGAATTCGTCCCGACCGACGCCCGAATTGGGATTCATCGTCAGAATGTATTCGCCCACGCTCACCGGCTGAGCATGTTCATCGCGTTCCGCCCGGCCCGTGCGACGCGCAAAATGCATCACGGGCCCGTTGGGATTTTCGGGCGATTTCTGCATTGTCCGCAGCTTCATGTCGATTACGTCCGACACATCGTTGGAAGCTTTGAGGGACGATCCCCCTGGCATCGCGACGTTGATTTGCACACTTCCCTCATCGAACTTCGGTAGAAAATCAGCGCCCAATCTCGTAAGTTGCCAGACGCTAAAACCGACGAGTATCCAAGTCACCGCTAGCAACAGACCCGCGTGGCGCATGCTGAAGCGAATCAATGGAGTTGCGAGCGACTTGAGCCAACGTAGCATGAGTCCGTCCTGATGGCCGTGCGTGGCTTTCGATTGCGGCAGTAAGTAGAACGATAACACAGGGGTGACGGTTAGTGAGACCAACAGCGAAGCTAGTATCGACACGATGTAAGCCACGCCAAGCGGTGTAAACAGTCGGCCCTCAACACCAGACAAAGCAAAGAGCGGCATGAACGCCAAGATCACCACGGCCGTGCCAAAGACGATCGCCGAGCGAATTTCTCGGCTGGCCTCGTAGACCACCAGCAACGCCGGTTTTGGCTTGGGTGAGGCATTGTTCTCGGAGAGTCGCCGGAAAATATTCTCCACGTCGACGATGGCGTCATCCACCAATTCTCCCATGGCCACTGCGATACCGCCCAGCGTCATCACGTTGATCGAGAGTTCCGTCTCCGTGAGCACGCCTATCAGCCGAAACACCAACGTGGTGATCACCAGCGACAGTGGAATGGCGGTGAGCGTGATGAACGTTGTGCGAAGATTGAGCAGAAAGAGAAACAGCACGATGACAACCAACACCGCCCCGATGACGAGGGCTTCTTCGACATAATAAATGCCACGGTCAATGAAGCCTTTGAGTTGAAACAGGTCCGTATTGATGACCAAGTCGGCAGGTAACGTGGACTCGGCATCGCGGAGGGCTGCTTTCACTTCGTCGGTGAGCTTGCGTGTGTCGGCATGGGGCTGCTTGACGATCGTGATCACGACGCCTGGAAAGCCGTCGATACTGGCATCGCCCCGTTTCGGGGCTGGGCCTTCCACCACGTCGGCCACTTGTGCCAGCAGTACTGCCCGGTCGCCCAGCATCTTGACGGGCACTTGAAGCAAGTCGCTGAGGACTTGCTGCGGTAACGGTCCCAGCCGTCCGATGATGCGCACTGGACGCTCGGTTTGGCCTTCCTCCAAAAATCCACCGCTGGTGTTCAGATTGTTGGCCTGGATAGCGGCTTCGATCTCTTGTAACGAGACGTTATATTCCTGCAACTTTGTCGGATCAACAAGGACTTGATACTCCTTGATGTCTCCGCCGATATTGAGCACTTCGGCTATACCGGGCAGCTTCAAGAGGCGTGGCCGGATGACCCAATCCGAAATCACACGGAGGTCCATCCGTTGTTCCAAGGGCGTGCGGAAGGTCACCGAGTGAGGGCGTCCGTCATGGACAAACGAAGCGTTGCGGCTTGGTTGTTCGCCATCCCAAGTGAAGCTTTGGATCTCCAAAAACTCCCACGATTCAAGGTCATTTCGGTTCATAGGTCGCCATAAGGATACCTCCGGCAGGCCGTCCACATCGACCCGCTCCGCCATCAGCCCGGTATTACCAACTGCCGCAAGGTTGCCACCTCGAGGTCCCTTGCGGCGATGCAAGCCGACGTGCAGAATTTGCCCCATGATGGATGCCGGCGGCGTCATTTGCGGGCGGATGCCTTCGGGCATCGGTACGGTCGCCAGCCGCTCCATCACAACTTGGCGCGCGTAGCGAATGTCGGTTTTCCAGTCGAACTCGACATAGATCACGTTCATTCCCTGGCTCGATTGGCTCCGCACCGCTTCTACCCCGGAGGCACCGAGAATGGCAGTCTCGATGGGGAGCGTCACGAGCGTTTCCACTTCTTCGGAGGAGAGGCCGGCGGCTTCCGTGAGAATGACGACCCGTGGTCGGTCGAGATCAGGGAAGACATCAATGGGAATTTCCGTCGTCAGGTAGCTTCCGTACACAAGTACGACGACGCACGCGGCGAGAACCAGCGTCCGGTAGCGCAGGGACAGGCGAATGACAGCGTTGAGCATAAACGATCCTTGTTACTTTACTTCGTCTTCGTTCTTGTGGAGGCTGCCATCCGCATGGATGTGAAAACCTTTCGGTACATCGCTGGAGCCAGCTTTGGTCATCCGATTCAACTGCGGGGCGGCGTTGCGGACCACAGCCGGAATCGTCCACTGCTCTTGGCCCTTTTTGTATGTCGGAAACGTACCGTCGTTGGCGAGGACTACTTGGTCACGGTCTCGAAACAAAACATGCACGCTCTTGCGCTCGAACGTATTGACGTTTTGAGTGAACACGAAGGCATCGGCGTCTTCGATAACCACCGCGTCAGTGGGGAGCACAAACACATCGTCCAGTTTCTCGACGCGAATGCGCAAGAGAACTTTCTGCCCTGGCCGGAATCTCCAGAGCAATTGCTTGCTGTCGCCATGGTCAACGGTCTTATACTGATTCTTGAGTGGTAGGAGAAAAGCAAAGGTGCGTGTCACGGGATCTATCTCGTTGGCGATGTAACGAATCAAAAACGATTGTTCAAGTGGTGGCCAGTCGGCACCGGGCGCTTCCTGAAAGTCAACAGCAACAGGCCAGCCCTCCTCAACGGACTTTTCCAAGAGCGATGTTTCTTCCCGAAAGGCTCGGCCTTCCACGGCCAGCAACTGATGATTGGAAAGATTGCAGAGTGATTGGCCGGCCTGAACTTGCTCGCCAAGCGCGACTTTGAGTTCCTGAAGTTCGTAAGCGAACGGCTGTTCATTCGCTGGGGTTAATGTCGAAGCGAGTGAGGTTTCAGGGGTCGCTTGTGGCAATGCTCGCGGTGGCACAACCAGCGAAATTTCACTCAGCAGTTTGCCGTCCGCCACGCCATCGATTTCATCGTCAGACAAACCTCGATTGAGTAGTTCCTGTCGATAGGCTTGGACAGCAACTTTCAGTCGAGAGATTTCACTTTCGGCTTCGATGACGCGGGCCTGAGCAATGGCTTCCCCACCTCTTTCGAGCCGCTTGCGTCGGGCGTCGGCGATCTTGATATCCTGACTTGTTTTGAATAATTCGGTCTGTGTTTGTTGGAGTGATTCACTGGCCAGCTTGAGAGTGAACAAGATGTCACCGGGCCGGACCATATCACCGGGGACATGGAATATTTGGCTGATCGATCCGATGGCGGGTGCGACAACTTCACGATCACTCATGCCAGGACGATCCACGATCATGCCTTGGACCGTGATCGTCTTCCAGAATACGCCGGCTTGGAGCCGCTTAGCAGTCAGTCCCAGATTCTTCTGCGCTTGATCACCGACAATAATCGTGTCAGTTGGACCCGCTTCCTCTTCGGCAGGCATCGTCGACGGCATCGCAACTGGTGGCGGGCTCGACCGTAAGTGTTGGTAGCTCCACCAAACGCCGCCTGCGAGGGCCAGCAGCACGCAGCTCACAACTACAAATTGCACGATTCGACGAACCATATTGCACCTAGAATGAAACGATGCCGGACGAAGGAAAAACAGTTAGCGATGGGGACACTGCTCAAACAGGATGGCCGACAAGAGTCGCGCGGTATAAGCAACCAAGCGAGCCAAGAGGTAGCTAAAGATGCTAGCTCAAATACGCAATGTGCGCAGTGCTAGATAGAGAGCGCAACTCGACGCATAGTTACTGGATGGGCAAGCAGCAGCAACCAGAGTATCGTTGAGAGTGCCAAAGAAGAGAACGCTGTCGAAAGCGTGAAATACAACCGGAGTCGCAGCCAGCTTGCCATGCTCGACTCCGCAAGTCGCCGTAATCGACCCCGTCGACGGCAAATAAACAGCATCTAGGTCGTGATCTGGAACGCTGCTGGCACCAGAATCAGGCGAAATGCTATCGCGTGCCGCTATCGGAGTGGCATGGCAATGATCGTGGGTGCCATGCTGATGGTCGTGGTCGTGTGTTAAGCCGCCAACTGCTGAAAAGTGGGCATGAGGGGCAGTGTCATGATCGAGAGGATTTCCCTCTGCGTGTGCGTGCGGAATCGCTGCCCATTGGGCAACGAGAAAACCCGCTAACACGCAACTGGAAATGATTCTTCGATACATGGGAAAACCGCTTTCCTCCGTTGCCATCAATCTACGTTGGAACCAATACCCAGGCAATGCCAGCATCGGACCGAGAATGCCATTCTGTATCTATCGGCACAATTGCGATTCTAACGCCATCCAATAAACTGCTATCCATGCCTTAAAGCAGCCACTATCTGTGACTGAGCCGCTTGCCAACCCGGCGCTAATCCGGCAATCAGTCCGACCACGAAGGCGATGAGGATGCCTTGCCCCGCCAAGTCCCAAGAAGGGCGAAAGGCAATCGTGACTCCCTCGGCAGCCACCGAGAGACCCGTCGAATACAGAAACGCCATGCTCCCCACCACTCCCAGCACGCCACCGATCACGGTGAGCAATAAACTTTCGGCGATGACCAAGCGAAAAACTCCCAGGGGACGCACTCCCAGGGTTTGGAGGACCGCGTGTTCCTTGATGCGATCTTGCACCGCCATCACGGTGGTCGTTGCCACGAGCGAGAGCACGAGTCCCACACAGGCGTAGCCGAGCCAATGGACAAACCCAATCAACTCGGCGAGGTCCGAAACGGTGTCGGCCTGAAACATGCCTTTAGTGCGGGTGGTGGTGGCGACGGGGCCGGAGTGGAATTCCGCATCGATCTTGGCGGCCACCGCTTCGGGATCGGCATTGTCGGCGAGATGCACTTCCAACTGAGTGACCGTGCCAGCTTCATTAACGCCGCGGGTTCGCTGCAAGAAATCGAGATGCGTAAAAACCAGATTATCCTCGGCGGCTACCGAGGAGGCGAAGATACCTTTGACGACAACCGAAACGTCGCCGATCGTAAATTTGTCACCGGCAGCAAGATTTCGGCGACCGGCAACCGCTTGGCCCACGAGGGCAGCATCGTCTTGACCTTCAAAAGAACCCCAATCACCCGACTGCAAACTCAATTCTCGCCATTGTTTCAGTTTCTCCGCTGGTAAGCCTTGAAACACGATCGAGTCGAGGCTGGCACGACAGTTGTTGGTGAACACTTTGATCGGCACCACGTCGGTCACGCCAGGCAGCTTCGCGATCGTCGAGGCGTAATCTTGGGGCAGTTTGCTGCTCTGCGGGCAAAAGCGATTCTCTTGAAAAACAATGAGCGTACGGCCAGCCTCTTGGTCTTCGGTCAAGGCCAGCAAACCTTTCTGCACGGAACCAATGAAACAGAAGACCAATAAAGCAACGGCCGTACCGCTCACGGTGAGAATCGTGCGGGCGCGGTGTCGCCACAAGCTTTTCACAACATAAGGAGCGAAGGGAAACATAATTACGCCGTCCTCAACGTATGCACGGATGTTTCTTGACCATTCTCAATGAGCCGACCCCGTTCGAGACGGATCCGCCGCTTGGCCCTGGAGCCGGCATCGGCATCGTGGGTCACCATCAGCAGCGTCATGCCCAATTCTTGGTTGACCCGTCCCAGCAATTCGAGGATCTGCTCGGTTGTTTCGTCGTCGAGGCTTCCCGTCGGTTCGTCCGCTACGACAATCGTGGGGTTGGCGACAATCGCGCGGGCAATGCCGACCCGTTGTTCCTGTCCACCCGACATTTGACGGGGATAATGGGTTGCCCGTGAAGTCAGGTCGACTGCTTCCAGCGCGATTTGAACTCGTTTTCGGCGCTCCGCAGCTGTCATCGGCAACAACACCATCGGCAGTTCGACGTTTTCGTAAGCCGTTAGCACCGGGATCAAGTTGTGCGTTTGGAAGATGTAGCCGATGTTCGCCGCCCGCCAATCGGCCAGTTTCCCTCGGGAGAGTCGCGTGATATCGGTGTCTGCCACAATGATTTCACCCGAGGTCACCAGATCGATTCCCGCGATGAGATTCAGCAGTGTACTTTTGCCCGAACCGCTGGCACCCATCAGCGAGGCAAAATCTCCTTGTTCAATTGTGAGACTCACCCCATCCAACGGTCGGATCGTTTCTTCGCCGTTGGCGTATTCCTTGGTCACATTGATGACTTCCACGAGCGACATGCTTGTATTCCTTGTAATATTCAATTCTGGACGGTCGGCGCTAGGGCAGTTCTATTTGCTGAAGAATGGCCAATCGCTGAACTCGGCGTGTTTGTTTGCATGGTATTATCCTCTCCGGCGACGCGAATCCGCGCGCCTTCGGTCAGCGACTCACGGCCGCCGACGATCAGCTTGTCGGTGGGTGTTAAGCCGCTAGTCACCTCGACCAAGCCACCGTCTGGTGTGCTTTGGCCGATTTCAACCGGCTTGAGCTGGGCAACGCGAGAGGTCAAATCGGCGACCCAGATCGATGCACCGCCTTCACCGCTGGACACAAGTGCCTGTGGCGCGAAAATTCGTAATGGCGACTGTCCATCAACCGTTTCGGAAACTGGGGATGGAGGTGCCACAAAAGTTACCTTGGCGAGCATTTCTGGCTTGATGACTTCGGGAGGTGCGTCGATGCCGACTTTAACTTGCAAAGTATTCTTCTGGATATCAGCGCGGGTTGTCACCGATAGCACCGTGCCGGTGATTGGCTCTGCCAAGGCGGCCGTTTGAATCGTCGCCGGTTGTCCGACTTGGACTTGGGGAACGTCTTCCAGCCGCACATCCACGCGAACCTGCAACATTGCGGGATCGTAGAGACTGACCACCGCGCTTGATCCCTGCTCGGCGAGCGGGTTGTTGCCGCTCAGTCGTTGACCGGGTCGGGCCTCCAAGCTCAGGATGCGGCCAGCAATCGGCGCTCGCACGGTCATGCGGTCGAGATTGAGTTCTGCCGTTTCGACAGCTAACTCCGCTTGATCCGCTACGGCCCGGGCAGCGGAAACTTCCGCCGCGGCCACGGACACTGCCCGCCGTTCGTTGGTCATCAACTCCAATTGTTTGGCGAGGGCATCCCGCTTGCGGATCAAAGCCGCGAGTTCCGCTTGCAGCATCGGTTCTCTGGCTTCCAATTCGTTCAAGACGCTGGAGGCAGCGGCCAACTCGGCACGAGCTTCGCGCACCGCCTTGCCCGAAACGGCTTCGCCGACTTGTTCCTTGCGCGCGAGATTCTCTGCCGCGAACTCCCGACGAGCCTTGGCGGCTTCCAGTTGAAATGGCAGATTGCCCAGCGACAATCGTGTGTTCGCCAGTTTTGCTGCCGCGTCGGCTTGGATGGCTTGCAGTTCGGAAGGCTGCTCAAGATTGGCTTGTGCCGCCGTCAGCGATGCTTCCGCGCGATTGAGTTCGGCTTCTCTCAATTGCAATGTTGATTGTGCCTCGCGGAGCGTGATCTTCGCATCGGCTGCGATCAGTTGGGCGACGGGTTCCCCTTTTTTGACCTCTTGCCCTTCGACGACCAGTAGTTCTTCGATCACGCCAGGGGCCAGAGACGAGGCGAGCACTGCCGTGGGTCGCGGTTCGATCCAGCCTGCCGCCTGAAACAAGGGAGTCCCGGCTTGTTTGATTTCGGCACGGCTGACGATAACTGGTGTTACGGTCACCGAAGTCGCTGGCAAAAACGTGTCACGGGCAGCCCAGGCAAACAGCGAAACGAATGCCACCAGAATACCGAGAGGCAACGCGTAGCGCGTGACCCAAGGACTTTTCGGCGCGAAAGTCTCGACCGGCTTGCTGGGACCGCGATCCACGGCCAACTGGCTGAGGTCGATTTTTTCCGCGGGTTGTGACTGATTGGTTGCCATATTCATGCTTTTTTCAAGACTCAGATCGATTTGATCGCCTCAACGACGGGGAGTCGCATGGCTTTGATCGCCGGCGGTAGTGCTCCCACGACGCCCAAGAGCGCCGCAACTCCACACGCCACCGCGATGGCCATGCTGTCGATTCGCAGCATAAACGCTCCCATGGTGAAGCGTATTGCCGCGCCGTCAATCGTGTTGATGGCAATTGCGCAGGCGGCGAGTGCTCCCAAGCAGGCCATCAGTGTCGCCTCTTGGACTAAGGTCAGCAAAATGGCTCGGCGGCGAAACCCGAGTGCTTGAAGTGTGGCGAGCTCACGGATACGTCCCACGACGGCTCCGTACATCGTGTTGAGGCCAGCGAAGATGCCTGACCCGGCCACCAATGCCACCACAACCCAGCCCAGCATCCGCACGGGACGATAATGTTTTTGTAAGGACGCATAGTAATCGGCTTCGCCCACGGCCTTTAATTCCAAGTCGATTCGCTCACGACAGAACAAGTCGACATCGGCCACGCGATCAGAGGATTGCATGGCAACGGCGACGAGACTGAGGTCTTGCCGCTTGAGCGCGGTTTGCAAATCCGCGAGCGGGCACCAGACTTCCGATTCAAACGCCGAGCCACCTGCGGTGAATCGACCGCTGATGATCCAGGTTTGGCCGTCGAACGAAATTTCGCGACCGATTGCCAAAGCATCGGCGTCGGCACCCAGCTTGGAATGTACCAAGCGTCCGACCATCACTTCGCCACTCTGAGGCCAACTGCCTTCCACGAGTTGCACTTGTTCGCGCACCAAAGGCGCGGCGGTGGTTACGCCGCGCACGAGTCCCAAGCCCGGTTCAGCCATGCCCTCAGCAGAAATACGTGTGCCCAGATATAACTCAGGCGACACATACTCCACGCCATGTTGCTTACGTACCCCATCGACACTGGCCGTCAACAGGGTCGGCGTGCTGGCGGGGATCGCGGAGTTTTCAATGTCAGCGGCGGAAGACAAGGAATACACCAGCACGACGTGGGGATTGCCCGTGGCCGTGAGCGACGCTTCCAACCCACGGATAAACCCAACCACCACCAGCACCAGGAGAACGACAATCGTGAGCCCCACAAGCGTGAGCGCGCTTCGCGATGGTCGCCGGAACAGATTCCGGACACCGTAGTCCCAGGGCAAGAGTTTTTGACCGAACATATCTTTTGTGGCTTTCTGTCTGACTAACGTCGAATGTATACGCGGTTGGCAAGCATCACAAAATTGCCGGTCTTGTCCTTCTGGGCTTTGCCTTCGACCACGACCATGTCGGCTTCTTTGACACCGAGCAATTGGCGGGAATCCACGGCAATCAGTTGGCCCTCGGCATCAACGACTTTCACCATGGCGGTGCAAGTCAATCGTTCGTTAGCGCAGCAATCGCCCGTGCAAATCGCTCCTTCAGCTTCCTCACCTTCGGTGACCACCGTCATCGAAGCATCGAGCAGCGTGAAAGCTGCCCGACCTTCGATCCAGGGATTAGCCGCGCCACCAATGCGCCCGACCATCACGAGCGGCTTGCCATCCTCGGCCGACTCGCGAGCCGCGATCACGCCGATGGCACCGTCAGGTTCCTCGCTGAGCAGAAACTTGCTACCGTCAATGTTGACGGCAGTGGCGTGAGCGGCAGTGGCGTTGGAATCAGTGGCTTTTTCACAGCCGGTGGCGAACGGCAAGCTGGTCAGTGCAAATAGTGTCAGTAATTGACTCCATCTCATCTTTGAATTCCTACGTTATTGGATTTTTGGCAAATTTATTCGATGCAAGTTTCATTGACAGCGCGGGCGCAACGATCATTGATCGAATGAACTGACTAGATAGAAGATGTCGCGCAGCGTGCGCAACATTGAGCTCGCCGCGGAATCAAATCCGGAAACGGCAAAGCTGCACGCAGAACTCGGCAGCGGTCAGAGAAGCAACCTCTCGAAAGGTATGTTCGTCGAAAGGCGAAGCAACTTGCTCGGTCAGTCCACCAAACAAATAGTCCACTGCCACGAGTGAACTATCCGTCACCAATTCTTTGGCACTGCTGGTGCCGTCGGTGGGAACACGGAGCGGATCAGAAGCTTGGCAGCACCAACAATGTTGCTGGCAGGGCACATTCTGGTGTTGAGTTAAACAAGGCTCGGAACAAGTCGCCTCGATCACGGCAATCTGCTCATGCTCGTCATGGCAGCACTTGCAAGAAGCGTGATCGGCTTGGCAAGTCGCTTGCTTACTGCTAGCAGACCCGCACTCTGTCCATTGGCAGAAGGCATGCGACTGCTGCAAGCTGCCTACGAACGATATCAAAATCGCCAGGCAACTCGTCATCCGTCGTAGGTAAGAAGTGCGAATAAACATGAATCAGCCGAAAGAACTCAGATCGGTCATTCCCTCTATCTAGCATAATCGTCACTTAGCTGCGAGTGCTAGAGTGGAACAACCCAAAAAAGCTCGAATCAAAGTGCTGGCAAATGTCGCTGGTGGTCTTTTCAAACTGAGTCATGCAATTGCCGAAGCTCCTCGGCAATGATTCGCAATCCTGCGACGACCGTCTGTTCGGACTGTGAAAACGTAATTCTGACGCATTGCTGGCGATGGGGCCAATCCAAGTCGTTCGGCAAGCCATAGAAAAAGTACTCGCCCGGCACCAACAGCACGTTGCGCTGCTTCAATCGTTCGTAAAGCTCGCGGCTCGAAATGGGTAGCTCAGGAAACCAAATCCAGAGGAAGAACGCACCCTCGGCGGCATGAACACGATAAGGAAAGTCATCACCGAATTCCTGAGCCACGACTTCCAGCGCTAATGTTGCACGTTGGCGGTAGAAGGGCTGAATCACCTCGCGACTGAGGCGCAGGATTTCGCGATTCTTGAGCAAGGGACCAGCAATCGCTTGGCCCATGTTGTTGTTGGCCAAACCAATCACGGCATTCATCGCCGCCACGCGCGCGGCGATTTCCTCATGGGCCACCACGATGGCCGTCCGCGCGCCAGGGAGCCCCAGCTTCGAGAGGCTAAACACCATCACCAAGTCTTCATCCCAGGTGGGCAGCTTGGCTGCCGTGAAAATCGCGCCGGGAAATGGCAAACCATACGCATTATCGAGAAGCAGCGGCACATTGCGTCGCCGCGCCAATTCACGCAGCCGCGCGACTTCACCGTCGGTCAGCACATTGCCACTGGGGTTCGTGGGTCGGCTGAGCGCGATTGCCCCGAGTGATTCGACAGCCTCAACCCGCTGGAAATCAACGCGATACTTGAAGCCGTGATCCCCTTGCAATTCAATCTCGGGAAGACACCCTGCATACAGCTCAGGGCACACACCTTGATCGGAGTAGCCGATATATTCCGGCACAATCGGTAAGAGTACTTTGCGCGTGATGTTGCCCGAAACCCCGCCGAGCAAATTGAACAATTGAAAAAACGCCATCTGCCCGCCTGCCGTCACCGTGATGTTCCTCGCGGTGACGTTCCAACCAAACTCCCTGCGAAAGCAATCAGCGACAATCTCGCGAAACGCTGGGTTGCCCGCGGGACCGTCATACTGCACCAAGACACGATCACAGTAATCCGCATCGGACATGATCTCTTGGAGACGGCTCCGCCAAACGGCTTGTACTGCGGGGATGGCAGCGGGGTTGCCACCTCCCAGCATCCGCATTTCCCCTTGGCCCGCGCCACTGAGGGCTTCGCCCAGGTCATCCATCAACTCGACAATCCCGCCACGCCTAGAAAGACTGGCACCGATCTGGGAGAACTGAAATTGCATCTTTGTCACGGTGAATGGGTTCCCACTTCGTCGAGTAAATAGACTCCAAACGTCGCCAGCCAATGTTCCCCTTCGTAGTGGCCGCTGAATACATCACTCAACCCAGCCGCTTGATGGGCAGCTAGGGAAGCAGTAAGCAAGGGGCGGATTTTCGGCGGGTAATCCGGCCGGGATAGCTTACAGACACCAAGCTCGGGACAAATTCAAGACGGCCAAATGCACGATCATTTTACTGTTCTTGCATTTGGACGCTAGAGTTTGCCTGCTGAGGAATTCAAGAGCTACGACTGGTGGGAAGGTAAGTTGACAGAAGGCTATGCCTATTCTCGCGACAGGCTAAAAGAAGTGCTCCCTGCAGTGGAACCCAACTGTTCGACATTTTTGGGGTTTGAATATCGATCACCTACAATGCCAATTAGGCATTAATCGAGTAGTAAGTTATACACAGCGCCGGCGAGAACACGCTGCGATCCAGCCAAAGGTTGTCACAGCCAACCAACAGAGGCAAGTAGGTTCGGGCACCGCGGTAACGGCCATGAGTGGCGCGCCGTAGTTAGACTGCCAGGTAGCCAAATCTGCACCGCTAAAGGGCGTGGGTGAGCCGCCTCTTTGCCAGAGCAGAAAGTCTCTACCATCAACGTCGCCATCTGAATCAAAGTCGCCTAATACACCCGCAAAAGCCACGGCGACCTGGGTGTAGAGCATACCGCTGACATCCACCGTCGTGACATCCAAGCCGCTCATCGCAGAGGTGGTGAACAAGCCACTGGTGATGTAAGCTTCAACCTCGGCCACGGTTTCGTTCATGTTGAGAAACTGGAGCAAACCGTCGTCATTGATTTTAATTTCGCCTGCGGCACCCGCTCCGCTGAAGCTCAGTGCTCGCACGATACCACCATCAATTTTGATGGTGCCACCGGGGATCGAGCCATTCCCAAGTTCGAGATCGTCCTTGGATTCCAGAAGGCCGCCGGTGACACGGATTTCGCCGTCGCGTCGTACACGTATGGCCCCTGGTTGTTCAGCGGCCGCGGTAATCGTGCCGCCTGAGAGATCAATACTGGCAAAGTGATCGACCAACAGCACATCGGCAATGGTGATCGTTCCAGCCGACATATTGATGTTACTTTGGGCATTGTTAAAGCCCGTGGGCAGTTCATCCATGTTTAAGTCTCGGTTTGCGCCGGTGATGTTAATCGCTCCCCCGGTCATATTGATCTGACCTTTGAAATCTCCGCCATCACCTGTGGTTAACGTGCCGTTGATAACATTCAGCGTTCCGCCGCTGATGACAAGAGTGCCAGCCCCCCCATTGCCGACACGAGCTTTGACCGTCCCGACTTCGCTGCCCGTGGAGAGTGAGCCACCCGTAATCGTCAATTTGCCTGGACCTTCGCTGCGACCGATACGAATTTGGTGTACGACAGCATTATCTGTGTCAATAATTGGGGCCGGATCGGCTCCCAAGCCATCGACGGCGATTTCCACACGAACCGTATTGTTAGGTATGAGAGGATCGCCCAAGCCCGGCATCGGATCACCCCCAAAGACATTCCAATTGGTGGTCGTGCTCCAATCGCTGTTGGTATCTCCATCCCAGAGATAAGTAAACGATTGCGCTTGCAGTGTCGAAGCGATTCCCGTCAAAAAAAGCAAAGCGTAGAGACAGACAAAATATCGAGGGCATCTTCTCATCTTTATGATTCCTGAGAGCTGCAATACGGTTAAGAAACATTCATGCGTTAACAAACAACATTATAATTGGCTTGCCAGTGGCATCAAAAAGTGATGCCACTGGCCGCCAAAGTTTTTCCTGGTCAATCTTAGTAAAATGATTCGCTGCCAAGCTCTAAATTCTCGGTCGTGCGAGCATCGCACCCACTCCACCGAGAAGGAACAAAAACATCGTGGCGGGTTCGGGGACGGCACATACCTGCGTGTAGAGCAGACCATCCACGTCCACGGTATTCACAAACAGCGAAGGGAAACTTGTGGCAAAGTAACCGCTGGTGATATAGCCAGCGACTTCCGTCTCGGTTTCTTGTGAGTTAAGGAACTGCAATTTACCGCCGTTGAAATTCACGATGCCAGTTGGTCCCGGCGCGCCGTTCAACCGGAAGGCTCGTAATACGCCGCCATCAAGATTAACCGTACCGCCTGCCGTGGCACCACTACCGAGCTCCAAATCATCCTTGGTCTCTAAGAGTCCACCGGTGATATTCACCACGGAATCTCGCCGAATGCGGAGGGCACCGCCGGAACTCGTCGTGACGATTGCCCCACCCGAAAGGTTAACCGTGGCAGTTTGATCGACCAGAAACACATCGTTGACCTCGATGCGTCCGCCACTCATATCAAGAATACTGGCGGCAGTGGGTGTATTTTCATCCATATTAAAATCAAAACCACCTCCCGGAATCGAGATCGTTCCCCCACTCATGATGACATGTCCCTTTGAGCTACTGCCAGTCACAAAGCTCGCATTGTTGACCGTCAAAGTACCTGCCGTCATCACGAATGTACCCTGTGGACCTCCGGCATCAGCCGCACCGACGCGAAAACGATTAAGTGAGGTAGTGAGTGAGCCACCGCTGATCGTGAGGAGGCCAGCGCCTTCGTTCCGGCCAATCCGGACTTCTCCAGCGACAGCGACGTCGCCTAGCCCGATGTCAGGCGTGTTGCCAACGGCATCATCAACCTCGACGCGATCAGCGGCAGTTGGCGGAGAAGCTGGGTTCACCAAGAGTAGTTCATCAATATAGTTAGCGGCCGTGTTCCATTCGGAATCGATGTCACCATCCCAATCAAGAGTGGCCGCAAAGGCGAGCGATGGTAAGCCCATGCCAACCAAGATTAGCAATGCCAGTTGCAAGAGTTTCTTAAACATTAGCGATCTCCCATAGTTGTGAAAAAACCGGACGAGAACTTGGCTTCCAACGAAAGTCGAAACAGCACACTACACTTCAAGAATTGTTAAGCTACGGCAGGAAACGAACCAAAGATGCTTACTTTCAAGAATTCGCCGGAGGTTTTCTAGCACTACCAGTGGTCAACACATTGACGCGAGTAGGCAATCACCCCCCCGAGAGAATCTTCTAGGTAACGAATCAGCCGCCTGGCCGTGGAAAAGAAACTGGAAAAGGAACCACAATCATTACCATAAGCAGAATGTGTAAACTCTGCTTATTCTGCCCACTGTAATTCGGGAACTCGATGGGAAATTTACCGCCAAATATTCAAAAAATGCTTTTTTTGGAGAATGTCCCTCCGTTAGTTGAAAAGCCGGTTCCACCGACGTTCACAATATCACGCGGACTTCTGCTCGGCGTCAATGGTCTTCGTATCGAGCAC
>JAWXAV010000008.1:0-43231 GCA_034439695.1 Bythopirellula sp.
AACTTTTGACCTCGTGGCATCGAATGCCCTCCTTCGTGTGTTGCCCAACTCTTGGATTCTCGCTCCAAACGTGGACTCGGGTGAAGGGGGCAGGTCACTCGAAAGCGGTAATTGAACTGGCATCTTTTGCACCAGAGAGCTGGCTATCACGTGCAGCATGAATGTCACGAAGTGTGTGATATTGATCGGCGATCAGCTTCCGTACCCGCAGCTCATGATCCTCGTCGGTAAAGGTCATCTCTTGGGATATCTTGGCAGCTCTTTCTTCAATGACCCGATGGTAAGCTTCCTCTTCCGATTCAGCGTAGGAAGTCGAAAATGGAAGAAAAAGACCAACTGTGGCAATCAAAGAGAGCGATTGCCAGCGAAATGAAAACGATGCGAACATGCCACACCTATTTACTTGAGAAACAGGAAGATGAGATCGGTTCAGAATTAACGCATTATTCAAGACTAAATAGCAACCCACTTGCAAACAAGCGACCTGTTTTGCAATACTTCTACCTAAACACGCACATTTGAACGCCTCTTGGATCGCCGAGAGAAAGTATCGCTTGGTTCACGGTTCAAGCACTCGGGAGCCACATACGTCAACCAAATGGGACATGACTTGCAAAAGTCGGTCAACCAATCGCGTGAGCTTTAAAACAATGTTCATTCGAGGCTATTAACACTCGTCGACGTACAGAACATAATTGTGGGTCTGTGAGGCAAAGCGAGGCACTCGCTATGTGAAATTGACTCGTGAATTTGCCTGCACAATTTTGCAGGCTCGATTAGAAACTAGGATGGCTATGGCTTCGTATCAGTTAGCAAGATCTACAAAACGTCCCCAATTGGCTTCCAAACAAGTATATTTGATGGCTAATGGAGATCTGCGTTTGTCAGCCAATCAGAATTGCTGGCTCGCGCAGCATGAGATGGAACAAGCGATCGATCATGCCCTCAAAACGGCTGGTTGGCAGGTGGTGCGTGCCCATCCCTACAAAGAAGATCAACGCCATGGCTTCATCGGTTCGCAGAAAGAAGGGGTTGCCATCTTTCGCAATCTCGATCCCGAAGCACCGTTGATCGTGGCCGAAGCTGTCTGGCAATACTCGCATCATATTCTTCATGGCTTGGCAACGCACAAGGGGCCAATTCTTACTCTTGCCAACTGGTCGGGCACTTGGCCAGGCTTGGTCGGGATGTTGAATCTCAACGGCTCACTTACCAAGGCTGGCGTCAAGTATTCCACACTGTGGGCCGACGACTTTGCTGAACCCAAGTTCCTAGAAAAGCTCAAAACATGGCTCGACACTGGCAAGGTCACACACCCGCTCGATCACATTACCCCTTTCAAGAAGATTTCGGTGGGAGACCTTGAGAGCGAATTGGGGCAGTCCCTCGCCTTGGAAATGCAGCGAGACAAGGCGATTATGGGAGTATTCGATGAGGGGTGCATGGGAATGTTTAATGCCATCATTCCCGACCATTTATTAAATCCTACCGGCGTCTACAAAGAACGTCTCAGTCAATCCGCGCTGTATTACGAAACGACCCAAGTCTCTAACGCCGAGGCGAATAAGGCTCGCTCCTGGCTGGAAGAGCAGGGGATTAAGTTCGAGACCGGCCCCAATCACGCGGAACATCTCACCGACGAGCAAATTCGGCAGCAACTCAAGATGTACATCGCCGCCGTCCGGATCGCCGACGATTTTGGTTGCGATTGCATCGGCATTCAGTATCAACAGGGACTCAAAGACTTGTTGCCGGCCAGCGATTTGGTCGAAGGGACGCTCAACAACACAAGTCGGCCTCCCGTAACCAGTCGGGATGGAACCCGAGTGCTCTATGAAAATGAGCCTATCCCACATTTCAACGAAGTTGACGAATGTGCGGGGCTCGACGGACTCATGACTTACCGCGTCCACAAGGCGATGGGACAGCCAGTGGAGAATACTCTGCATGACCTACGTTGGGGCGATTGGGATCAATCCGGCACGACGAAGGAATACGTGTGGGTTTTTGAGATCAGCGGCAGTGTTCCGCCTGAGCACCTGATCGGCGGATGGTCAGGCGTAACCAGCGTCCGCCAACCAGCCATGTATTTCCCCAACGGCGGCGGCACGATCAAAGGAATTTCCAAGCCGGGCGAAATCGTGTGGTCCAGAATTTTTGTCGAGGATGACAAACTGAAAATGGATCTCGGCCGCGCCAAAGTTGTCGAGTTGCCACTGGCGGAGACTGAGCGTCGTTGGAACGAAACTACGCCCCAATGGCCGATTATGCACGCGGTCACCTACGGCGTCACGCGCGACCAAATGATGGCCCGCCACAAGAGTAACCATATTCAAGTCGCCTATGCAAATTCCGCCGCCGAAGCGAATGCCGCACTTTTAGTCAAGGCTTCCATGGCTGAAGCACTCGGTTTGGAAGTGAACATCTGCGGCACGATGCCCGGTTGATTTTTTGAAAGTCCTTATGTCCGCACGATCGGAAATCGTCAACGATTTGGTCAACTTGTCACGGTGGCTCGGCTCACCCGAGCAGGACTGCGCGATCCTTGGGGAAGGGAACACCTCGGCACGCGTGTCGGCGGACACATTTTTGGTGAAGGCGAGCGGCACGCAGCTTGGCACTCTCGAGGAGAATGGTTTTGTCGAGGTAAGTTTTTCGCGCACGCTCGCCATGCTCGACGAACCGGCCGACAGCGATGAAGTCGTCCGACAGTTGTTAATCGGCACCAAAGTCGACGCTAACGATTCCAGGATGCCGTCGGTGGAAACCGCATTTCATGCAGTGTTTTTATCTCTGCCAGGGGTCAACTTCGTCGGCCACACGCATCCGACGGTAATCAACGCCATGACTTGCTCCGTGGGGTTCGATAAAGCATTACAGCATCGGTTGTTTCCTGATGAGGTAGTCGTATGCGGACCGGAACCGCTCTTGATTCCTTATGTCGATCCCGGAATCGTACTCGCCAGAGTGATTCGTGACGAACTCCAGCGTTTCATGGAGCGTACCGGTCAACATCCTAAGTCGGTTTACATGCAAAACCACGGCTTTACCGCTCTCGGCTCGACCGTAAAGCAAGTGCAAGCGATTACTGCCATGGCGGTGAAGAGTGCCCGCATCCTCCAGGGAACCTACGCGTTTGGCGGCCCGCATCCCTTGGGGGCTGAGAACGTTGAGCGAATTCACAACCGCACCGACGAACATTACCGCCAACGCATCATCGAGAATCGCTAACGAGTGTGACTTTTCTTCATGGCCAATTCATCTGTAACTCGCGCACCCGTCGGAGTCATTGGCCTTGGTCTGTTGGGAACGGCACTTGCTGAGCGACTTATCACTGGTGGTTATCACACATTCGTTTGGAATCGCTCCCGCGAAAAAGCCGACGCACTCATCGCTGCCGGTGCTCACTGGTCAGACAATCCGTTGGTCGAATCTGAGCGAACAGTCATCTGTCTTTACACGACCGAAGTTGTGGAAGAAGTGCTCGTACAGATGGATGCCGGCTTGCGAAAAGGGCAGACGCTCATTGACACCACGACGGGGGATCCGTCGCAAACATCCGCATTGGGCGGCAAGCTCGCCGCACGAGGGGTGCAATATCTCGAAGCCCCGATTGCGGCCTCCAGTGAACAAACCCGCCGCGGCGAAGCGCTCGCCATGATCGCCGGGGATGAGCAAGTTTTTGAAGCGTGCCGTGAAGTGATTGAGTGCCTGGCCCCCAAGAACTTTTACTTGGGCCCCTGGGGGACGGCGACCAAGATGAAGCTGGTCAACAATCTGGTGCTGGGGCTTAACCGCGTCGCGCTTGCTGAAGGATTAGTTTTTGCCACGGCCCTTGGGATGGACCCCGCGAAATCACTTGCCGTTCTGAAAGAAGGGAACGCTTACTCGGTGGTGATGGACGTCAAGGGCCAGAAAATGCTCTCCGGCGATTTCACACCTCAAGGAAAACTCACACAGCATCTCAAAGATGTGCGGCTCATCTTGGAAGAGGCAAAGCGAGCTGGCATCGAACTCCCTCTATCTCAAGTTCATCGTAGGCTTTTAATTGCTGCCGAAGAAGCTGGTTTCGGTGAGCAAGACAACTCCGCGATTATACGCGCCATCGAAAATGCCACAGGATAATATGTTCATGAGCAAACTTTTCTTTCTCTTGTCGCTCTTAACGTTTTCTCAAGCAGTTGCCGAAGCTGAAGTGTCGTTTGAAACCAATGAAACTGGCAAATTACGGATCATGCTTGATGGTCAGCACTTTGCCGACTATGTGTTCCAAGACCCCACGATTCCCCGGCCGTACTTTGCCGCAGTTCATGCCCCCAGTGGAGTGCAAGTCACGCGCAATCACCCACCCGATCTCGCCAAAGATGTCGCCGATCATCCCCTGTTTCACCCAGGAATTTGGCTATCTTTCGGCATTCTGAGTGACTTAGACTATTGGCGAAATGCGGCACGGGTTGAGCACGTCGATTTTCCCGAACCACCCGCTTCCTCAGATGAGGGGGGGGTGTTTACGTCGCGCTTTCGTTACCTCGATCAAAATGATCTGGCGAAAGTTGTTTGCGAGGAACTTTTCCAATGTCGAATCCTCCCACGACCAACCGGAACACTCATTATTTGGGATTCAACTTTTTCCTCGGAACGTGAATTCACATTCGGCGATCAAGAAGAAATGGGCCTTGGCATCCGCTTGGCCACCCCGCTCCGCTCAGAACCGCAAGCCCGTGGCGAAATTCCTCCTGGCACGGGCACTATTCTCGATGCCGAGGGGCGCAAAAACGGTGCGGAAGTTTGGGGCCATACCGCTCCTTGGTGTGATTTCAGTGGCACATTTGACGGAAAACCGGTAGGTGCAACGCTGTTTTGCCATCCCAATAATTTCCGCCCCAGTTGGTTTCACGCCCGCGACTACGGACTGCTGGTGGCGAACCCGTTTGGTCGGAAAGCCTTTCACCAGGGTGAAGTAAGCAATGTCGTTGTGAAACCCGGTGAGAAATTTCATTTGCGTTACGGCATACTCTTACACTCCGACGCTGCACCGGACCTCGACGCGGCCTATCAAGACTACATCAAACTCGCCGCATCTGAGCAATAGGGCATAGGACCATCGTAAAATCATCTTATGCTTCCTCCTGAATCAACTCCCGAGTTATCACGTCGTGCCCGTTTTGCGGTACTTGCGGCCGCATTCGCTGGGTTGGTGTTTGATGGCATCGAATTGGGTCTCATGCCGGTGGCGTCGCTATCCGTGTCCAAGAGTCTGCTAGGCGACCAATTCACTGATGCTCTTGGCGGGCAATGGTTCGCTTGGTTCACGGCCTCGTTAATGCTCGGCGCTGCCGTGGGGGGAAGCTTGCTGGGTAATCTGGGAGATCGCATCGGCCGCGCACGGGCCATGGGCGTGAGCATCATGTTCTATTCCGCGTTTGCTGGACTTGGCATGTTCGTCCGCACCTGTGAAGAAATGCTCGTATTGCGTTTTCTCGTCGGGTTAGGCGTCGGCGGCATGTGGCCTAATGGCGTTGCACTCGTGGCAGAGTGTTGGCCAGATAAGTCACGACCCACTGTCTCCGGTATTCTCGGTGCCGGAATCAATGCCGGCATCCTGTTGCTCTCACAGATCGGACGCGTTTTTCCGATCACACCTGATTCATGGCGCTGGCTGTTTGGGCTCGCTGCCGTACCGATGGTGTTGGGAGTCATTGTTTTAACATCACTGCCAGAATCGCCGAAGTGGCTTGCTTCGCGTGGAAAAGACAAGCACCCGGCACCACCTTTGAGGCTGCTCTTTCAGGGTAAATTGTTGAGACCAACACTACTTGGAATTCTGTTGGCTTCCGTGCCGCTGGTGGGCGCTTGGGCTGGCAGTAAGTGGATGATCCCCTGGGCTGACCACGTTGCGGGAATAACGACGCCTGGCTACAAAGCGACCACGCAACAATGGTGGGCCCTTGGAGCAACGATCGGTAGCTTCCTCGGCGCTCCCCTCGCCGCGACAATAGGTCGTCGACTCTCGTACACACTGATCAGCATCGGAGCGACCTTGCTGACTTGGGCCATGTTCCAATGGACCGCGCCTTTGCAGCCTTCGTTCCTCCCTGTGGTCTTCGCCCAGGGGCTGGTGGCAACCCTGTTCTTTGGCTGGCTCCCACTTTATTTACCCGAATTGTTTCCCATCCATGTTCGCGCCACGGGTGCTGGTGTGTCGATGAACATCGGTCGCTTCGCCACGGCGGGTGGGGTCCTGGCGGCTGGAGCTTTGTTCACTTGGTTTGATAACGACTACTCAGCGATCGGGGCAGCTTGCTCGCTGATTTACGCACTCGGAATCCTGGTGATTCTGTGGGCACCAAAAACCGATTCTCGTACGCTATGAATCGTCGTATGTCGATGAATTTGAACTTTCAGAATTCGCAAGATCATTCGATTTCCTTCGAAGAGCGCTAAGTTCCTGGTATGCATCAAATATGCGTTTTACTCTACCGCCCACGCTTTCTTAATCCAATCTGGATGCTCGCGCAGAGTTCGATCGTAGAAGATCACTTCTCCGTGGACACCGGCAGTTCGATTGGCTCGTACCATTTCCAACAAGTTGGCTTGATCGTTATGGAGACCTGAAGCGGTTTGCACCAAGATTCCGGGAAAGACCAGCGATAAATCTGCGGCGGCCACCTGTTCGTTAACGATTTTTTTTAGTTCAGCACGATAACTCCCTAGATCTTCTCGATAAATCTGCGGACAAACTTCATCGACCCAGCCGTTTTTGAGCCATGTTGGCCAATCCTGCAAATACTGCTGCTTGCTCCAGGGATAGATACTGGGTGCCGAGGAAATGACGGCATCAGGCTTTACACTCTTCAACTCATGGTACATGCGCTGCATAAACTGATTGAGCAACCCAGCACGCCAATCGACCCATTCCGCATCAAAATGATTTTCAGGAGGTGAGTTCCCATCGTGCTGATCCTGATAAAGCTTGACCGTCCACGGGTCATAGCCAGCCAGACTGGGGCAAGCTGGCAGGCGGTCGTCGCCTTGAACACCATCGACCTCATAATTCTGCAAAATCTCTTTCAGGAGCGAGAGCACAAAGTCTTGAACTTCGGGACGAAAAGCATTCATCCATTGGAAGCCGTTTTTACTGGCCACCTTCCCGTCGACATCTCGGGCGCTCCACTCCGGATGCTTGCGCAGTATGTGCCCTCCATCCGCTTGCTGGTAAGAGCTTGCAAATCCGAACTCAAACCAGGCGATCACGCGAATGTTTTTGGCGTGAGCTGCCGTAACGAACTCCTGAAGGACATCGAACTTGGCATAACGAGGATCGCAGCGCAGGCCGAATTCGCGCTGCATGATTTCACTGGGATACGTGGTCATGCCGCGATTCCACACGACGACATAGAGCGTGTTCACGCCAATTTGTTCCGCTGAGGCCACGAACTCGTGGATGTCTTGCGGGCTATTGAGTGTAGTCGTGGCCACGTTAGCCACCCACACGCCGCGCACCGGGGGAGTTTCGGCCAACGCCACGTTGCTCTTCAAAGCGATCAACAGGCCGACGAGTACCGTGAGAACTTTAAGCAAGCAACCAACACCTTACTTGGGAAATTTGACCGGCGGGCCAGTCAAGCGAAATTCGAACGGTTCGTTTCCGTCCGATTTGACATCGGCGGTCAGACCGCTGGCATCGAAGGAGGTGTATTGCTGAGGGATCAGAAGCGCACCAATCGAACGCTCGCCCACGACGGGTTTGCTCTTTTCTCCCGGACTCTGTGAGGAATAGCAATTGATGCGCACTTTGTTGGGGCCAACCGTCGCACCATCTCCTGGCTGGAACGTAGCCATCTCAAATTTGCCATCGGCCCCGATTTGCCCGGTGGCAGGCTGACCACGCTCGGGTTGAAACATGACCGAGCCATAGGGCAGGGGAGCGTCGTTATAATAAACGATTCCGACGGCAGGGCCAGTTTCCGGGCCACTGTCGCAGCCAACAACCATAAGCACCGTGAGTTGGGTGCTCCACAGCAAAAGCGATAGCAAACGCCTAGACGCAGTACGTTGCCGATCAGATACCGGAAGTGTCGACAACTTCTTCCCCATTGCAGGTGGCCAAAGCTTTGTAGGTGACCAAATCAATGTCGTCAGAAAGCACATGGACGCTCCCATCAATATGCACTGTTTGGATGACACCCGGATGATAACTTCCCAAAGGCAAATAATTGAGTGGGACCGGCACCTTTTCGCGGTGGATACAAATATTTGGAGCATTTTCCAGAACCTTTAAGGCGTAAGGGACGTCGCCAAAGCCCCCAAGATACCAAGGCCGCAGGTTGCCGGGAATGTCCTCCGCCACGATCTGACCGAACTCACAGCTTACATGGACATACTCGCCAATGAGCATCGTGTTGCTTTGGCCGTCGGAAATCTCTCCAAGTTGCCTAGCTCTACCAACACCAGTTGTAATGTTTGGATTTGTGGGACTTACTTGCACTGCTTCCATCGTAAAGGCACCGTTTACAGGGATGTCGCCTTGGACAGATTTTACAAGCGGCTCATTGGGACGTTTGACTCCGGCTATCCCAGCATAATTAACCAACGCACCAAGCCGATATTCATAGCCCGGCGCAGCGGTCAAGCTGACTTTATCGTAAGGCCAACTAGGGCAAACGTAGGTCTCGACCAAATGATCACGCGCCGGATCTTCGAACCACTGAGCACTACCCTTGTAGTAATCACGATCCTGCAAATTGAAGGCGGCTTGTTGCTCCATGTACGGGAGAATGTCGGAAAACAGACCCGGTTTGACATACGGCCGCTGACTGCGTGGTGTCCCCGTCGGAACCACATCCTCAAGGACACGGCCATACGCCATGGGTAGTTCTTCCTTCGTGCTCATGTAATTCTGCACTGCGATGCCCATTTGGTGCAGATTGTTACTACAACCTGCGCGGCGGGCGGCTTCGCGGGCGGCCTGGACGGCAGGCAACAACAAGGCCACTAACACACCAATAATGGCAATCACAACGAGCAACTCTACAAGCGTAAATGCGCGTCGCTTGGCTGGCTGATTAGTCTTGAGCAAGGTGGGAGCTCCCTTAAAAGTAATCTGACAAAAAAGATGAGTCTGTGACAATTACCCTAAAATCAATGAGCAACACAAAGATGTCCCAAGTACGGAACTACGGATTCAGAATCTGTGTGGTTGCAACTTTCTTCTCACAAACATTCTAGGAAGACTCGCCAAGAAGAAAAGTCGTGGCGGTGCCCTGCTACCCCAAAAGGCACCGCCACCTGCGCCAAAAGGTACTAACGTCCTCGCCGAGAAACCGCCCCCAAGCAACCAGCCAAGCTCAACAGCAGCAGGGAAGTTGGTTCGGGAACAGCACCAGCGCCCAAGGCAGCTAAAGCTCCACCATTGTAGGCACCCTGCCAGGTGGCCAAATCGGCCCCACTAAATGGGCTTGGCGAGTCACCGCGCTGCCAAGCGAGGAAGTCACGTCCGTCCACGTCTCCATCGCCATCAAAATCGCCAGCAACACCAACATCCTCACCGACCTGAAAGATATGTACGAAACTATTGGAAATATCCAGCAGAGCCAACGTCTGTGTCGCTGGATCGAAATCGTAGTCATACCAGCCGGCATCACCTGCAATTTCCGGCACATAGGGCGAGGCATCCGAATTCGGCAGGAAGGAGAAGTTTGTCGTTTGTCCAGCACCAGCGGAATTCACAACTTTGTTCACAACGAAGAAATCCTGGCCAACCACTGCGCTGGACCGATCATTAAAGATAATCAAGTCACCATCGCTGGTGTTGCTCAGGAAAGCCAAATGTTGATTGTTGATAAACGCACCATCGGCATTGTCGACAAGTTTCACATTGTTATTCGTCGGCACGGTGACGACCGTATTATCACCCAGACGATCGGCAAAATA
Organism: Bythopirellula sp.; assembly: GCA_034439695.1. GTDB lineage: Bacteria > Planctomycetota > Planctomycetia > Pirellulales > Lacipirellulaceae > Bythopirellula. The sequence goes on from JAWXAV010000008.1 coordinate 9,934, forward strand.
GACTTCATTGCTCGAGCGAACATACATATCGCCCGTTTCTGGGTCGAAAGTGATGTCTCTGGTGAAACCTTGGTTTCCACCCGTGGGAATCCAAATGAAGCCGTCGGCAGGGGTCCAAATATCAGCACCAGTAGTTGCATTCTGCAAGGCTCTTCGGCCACTGTCAAAAGAACGCGAATAGGCTACGCCGCTACCTAAAGCGGGGTTGCCGCCAGGAGCACCTGGATCAAACGCCACGCCGCTACCACCTCGAACCGCCTTGGCCCACAGTTGAGTGTTTGTGCTGGTGTCGAAAGCCTGAATACCCAATGGCGTGTCAGCCAAACCATCATCAAAAGAGGCAGCCAACTTAGTGCCGTCACCACTGATATCGAGGCCCGAAAAGCCTCGACCCGCCGGCGTAAACGCATCCGTGGCAAACTTAGCACTGAAGGTGGGGGTGACTAAGCCCGTCAAAGTGGCATTGGTGATCTCAATAATGCTAGTTTCACCAAAAGCGCCACTATTATTAAAGCCAGCTAGGTAAAGTTTCGCTCCATTCCACGCCATGGCCGTGGCATTAACCCCAATGAAGTCGGCATCAGGAGGAACGGGCGGACCCGCTGGATTTCCGGTCGCGGAGATATCAATCCGTGCAATCTCCGTGAAATCGACACCGTGAGCCACAGGCATGGTGAGCTGGCAAAGTGCCGCGAGCGTTAGTATGGCCAAAGAAAAGAATCGTATCCTCATCGCTGTATCTCCGCGCGAAAATGAAAAAGGTAACAAGCTCAATGTCCGTTGTCGTTCTTGTGTTCGAGTTAATTCAAACTGTCTTGGGAATCATCAGTGAAGCGCTGCTCTCGCCTCACCCAAGCACCAACCCGCTCATCGATGAGCCAAATACCCATGGAGTTTGCGGAAAAAAAACCGCAGCCGCCGTCACTGGAACGACGGCTGCGGAGCTAACTTCTTTTCAATTAGTCACTCGGTTAAGAGCGACGACCCGCCCGGCTCATGCCGGCCAAGCCGAGGCACAATCCCATCAGAGCTAGGCTCGTGGGCTCGGGCACATCAGTGAACTGATAAGCCGAGATGCCGTTGTTGGTATCCAAGGCATAAATAATGGCCTTGCGATAGGTTGTCTTGCCGAACCTAACTTGACCAACACTGTTTCCGTTTGTGTTAGCGGCAGCCGTCAACAGGCTCAACTGAGCGAGTTCCACGGGAGCATTGGGATCAGCGAGGTCGTAAACAAACAAGCGTGAATTCAGGTTAAATACAGGATTCGTTCCCGCACTTTGCTGCACTGCAAAAAGTTTCCTTCCATTACCCAACGTCGCGTAATCCATCGGTCGCAAGGTTGAACCTGGTCCAAGTGTGTGGGAAGCTGCCAAGGTTCCGGCAGTACCAGCGCCATTAATATCCACAACACTGGTAACATTGCTCACCCCGCGTCCGAGGACCGTGTCACTATCGGTAAAGGTAATTCCGAGGTGAAATGCCTGAGCTACAGGAGGAGAGGTGCCAATGGCCACGTTGGAGCCTGTGTAATTCACGCCATCAGCGGTCGTGAACAAAGAAAAGTTGTTAAAACCAGCTGTGTTGTGTCCAGCCACGATTCGTGTACTACTCCCGCTACCGATCACGTCGATCGTATCACCCAAACGAGCAGCCACGGTTCCACCAGAGAAAGCAACCGTCGGTGTGGCGGCTTCATTGGCCCAGCGATAGATTTTGTAAGGAGAAGTCGTGGAGTTGGTGGTCAAGTTGCCAGCGTAAATCGCACCATCGGCACCAGCGCCGATCATGCTCAGAAAAAACGTACCACCAGTGATTCCTGTGACATCGAGATTACCAAGGTCGGCACCAGTTTTGCCGTCGAAAACTTCCACAAAGACACCACCAGTGCGGCTGACCATAAGCAGATTGCCGGTGGCTGGGTTGTAGGCAATACCCCGCTGATTGTTGTCTACAGGGGATGGGAGCTTCGGATGTTCTCCAGGTGCAAGCCGACCGTCGCCACCGAACGTGGATAGCGCCGTCATTGTGGCCGCATGTGTGGCCGAAGTGGCCGCAAGCAATGCCACAAGGCATAAAAGTCTCTTGAGTGCAATCTTCATTAGACCCTCCATCAAGTAAGCAGGAACAAGTGAAATTTGGAATTGCTGCGAGTGCTCAGAACCAACGAGTAAGCGTTATCAAACAGTCGGGACAGCAATTCGCATGAAAAGGTGCAAATTGGCGTCGTCGATTCCAACCCTTTCAATCGCTTCAAATAGCAAAACCAGGGAACGCCATCGCAACCTTTATCCTAGTAGCCACTTGCAAGAAGAGCAAAGAGAAATTGCGTTGTTTTTTCCATTGAATGCGCAAAGCTGAGGGGCCAAGTCAACGGGAAATCGGCAAAAATCACGAGGATTGCCGCCAACTGGGCTCAGTCATGTCTGAATCCAAGTCAGTGCTTGTGAAAACGGACGAGACCCACTGTCAGTTGCTCAAGTCGACTCCAGACCTTGGAAGCTCACTTGGTTCGATTCCAAAATGATGCCCAACGCAAAAAAACCATTCCGGCCCAAAACACTTGCAAGATTCGACCAGTAATCAAACATGATTTGCAACGAAAAAAGCATATTGGTCCAAAAAACGCCTCTGGTAAGCATGGTCTCGTCCGATAACTTGGCCTTTTCGACTTCCAGCGAGTAAAAATGAGCGTATTTTTCGAGCAAAACACAACCCATAGTGTTTCGATGTCCATGAACCACAACATAGAGTGGTTGTTCGAGCCAAAAAACTGACGCTTTCACCTACGGCTCAATGCGATTTTGGCAATTTCAAAGGATGTGCTCAGGTTCCACCTAGGGCAGATCATCAGAGCGAATAACGGGTAAACTCGCCAAACACTTTCCAGTTCTGGCACGGTTCCGCGTACCGACCCGAGAAAATCATGGTTTCAACAGTTCAGCAAAACCTGCCTCAAGCCACCTCGACACGATTGTTGTCGCTCGATGCGTTCCGAGGATTCGACATTGCGGCCATGTTGATTGTGAACATGACGTGGAATACGTCCGTCTTTCACCCGCAGTTGTTCCACGTCCCTTGGAATGACCCCCTCCAGGGAGCAACATTCGCGGACCTCATTTTTCCTTGGTTTGTGTTCATTGCCGGTGCTGCCATTCCCTTTTCCCTCGACAGTGCCCGCCGGCACGGGCGTTCAAAGCGGCAAATTCTGCTGTCAGCCGCACGACGAGGAGCCACTCTCTATTTGTTGGGGGTTCTACTCACGGTAGCCTCGACAGCTTACACCACGCCTCTGCAACTGACGGATTTGCTGAGGTGGAACATTTTGCAATTGATCGGAGCCGCTTACTTCATTGCCGTTGGCGTGATGTTGCTTCCCTGGGGATATCGCGTCGGCTTTGTGGTGCTTGTGCTGGTCACCAAGTGGGCAGTCATGACCATGCTCCCCTGGGAAACAGTCAATTCCCTCGTTTCAACCCGAGCCGTGGATGGTGCTCCCCTGGGACCAGGTACATGGGCCCATTTCGATGCCGTCAAGCGTGTCGTGGGTTTCGAGCACGGCCAGCAAGGTTTCGTAGGCGGTTTCTTAAGTTGGTTGGGGATGGCCGATGAGTTTATTCCTTGTGCTGCCATTACAGTGATCGGAGGGCTGACTTGCCAAACTCTGAACACAGGCCGAGATTGGAAGCAGGTGGGCAAGCTATCTGGCTGGGGCTTGGGAATGGTTGCTGTCGCCATCGTCTTGCAATGGGACTATCAAGCCAGCGGCGGGGGGCTGTGGGGACAATCCACGGTTCCCTTCAGCAAGTGGTTCTTTAGCCCTGCCTACTGTTTGCTCGCCTCGGGAACAGGAATCTGGCTTTTCATGGCGTTCTTCATTGCAATCGATCTCAAGCGTTGGACAACGGGGATAGGACTTCGCATTCTGGGTATGAACGCGATTGCGCTGTATGTCGGTGCCGAACTCTCTTTCAAAACGATTTTTAGTAAGTGGCAAGTCGCACTACCCGGGGGAGGCGCGGATTCCCTGGCCAGCGGATTGATTGCTTGGGTGAAATATGCAACCGGTTCACCATTCGTGAGTGGCGCAAGCCTTGTACTCCTGTGGCTCGTCGGTTGGTGGCTGGTCTGTTGGTGGTTATTTCGCCGCGGCATCTTTCTCAGCGTCTGAGATCTCAGCGTCTGAGATTGCCGCTGGAGACTAACTGCTATGCAGGTGCTTGCGAAACGCGAGTGGCGTTTGGCCGAAACGCTTCCGAAAAGCCACACCGAATTGAGTTGCGCCGGCATAGCCACAAACCGTGGCAATCGATTCCACGGAATCATCGGTCTGAGCAAGCAGTTCCCTACCGCGCTCCAAACGCAAGTGACGGATTTCTTCAGCGGGCAATCGACCGAAGTAGCGCTTGAATTGGAGTTCCAAGTAGCGACGCGAAACAGGGACTTCGCGAAGAATATCTTCCACGACGATACCTTGAAAAGCGTAATTCTGAATAAATCGCATGGCTCTGACGATCAAGGGATCGTCGATCGCGAGCGCGTCGGTAGATTGTTTGCCAATGATACCCAATGGTGAGACGAGGACCGATTCTTGCAAATCCGCTTCGCCGCGCACGATTCGATCCAGCAACTTGGCCGCCTCGTAGCCAATCCTTTGACTCGAAACGAGTATGCTCGACAACTTGGGAGTACTAAGTTCACATAGTAAGTCATCCGTGTCACCTGCGAGGATGGCAACTTCATCAGGGACCGAGATATTTTCGAAGCTACACACTTCCGCCAGTTCGCGACCACGTCGTGCATCAACTGCCAATATCGCTACTGGGCGCGGTAGCCCGTTAAGCCAGCGCAACACGCGATTGTGCAGTTCATCGCGGCCAATACGGCGACTCGTGCCATAGCCAGGTCGATAGACCTGACAATCAAAGCCCAAGGTGTCTAAAGCTACCACAAACTCGCGTTCGCGGGTTTTCGAATACTCATTACTGGGGGGAGCATAAAAAGCGAAATTCTGCAGACCACGTTCACGAAAGTGTGAGACAGCCAGCTTGGCTCGCTCTACCTCATCTGTTTGTACCTGACCAATTCCTTGAATGTCGGTGAAAACGTCTTCGACGTTGACTGTCGGTAGGTCAGATTTGAGAATCTCTTCCAATTGGAGCGGCGAGCTAATCCGGGCGATAATGCCATCACCACGCCAGCGGTCGGGAAGCGACCACCGTTGGCCGTAATCGCGCGGATCGATCAACAGATTCCAAGGGCCGTATTTGTCGGCATAATTGGCGATACCTTGTACGACGCTCCTTCCCCACGTGTTGTCGGTTTCCACCAACACAGCGATTTCGAGAATCCGATTTTTCTTTTCGTCAGTCATAGCTCGGCGGTATGATGTCTGGACTAGCAACGGTTGCGTAAAAACTTGATAAGACCGCAACTCGCCTTCTAGCATAACATCAATGCGCAATTAGTGGAAAAAAACTCGCTTTTTATCGGGTGCTGTTTTTGCTCAACTGCTAAACTGAAAAAAACAGTCTTTTTTTAAGCTGTTAGAGATATTTGAATATGCCTCGGCCCTTACTCTACCGTTCTGTGGGATTGATCAGTTCCTCCTCAGGCGACGGAGTGAAAGCTGCGGTCATTGATACCGATGGCCGGGATATTGTGCATCCTTTAGGCGGGGTTTCGCTAAGCTATGACGAGCCTTTGCGTTGGCGAATTTTGGAAGCCACCCAAAACGATTTTCCCACAACCGAAATATTGCGACTCGAGAAGTTGCTAACAAATCACCACCAGAAAGCATTTCAAAAATTGGCTCAAACCTATCCCGACGAAGTCAGGCAAGCCAAATTGGCGGGGTTTCATGGCCATACTTTGCGGCACATGCCCAGCGAGGGGCTCTCGCTCCAGATAGGGAACCCTTGGCAGTTGTCCGAAGCGATTGGCCTGCCAGTTGTCAGTGATTTTCGTCGGCACGACATGGCCATCGGTGGCGAAGGCGCGCCTTTGGTCGCAATGTTTCATTGGGCGCTGATGGCCAACGAGCCCCGTCCCGCGCTCATGCTCAACTTGGGATCCGTGGCTAGCGTCACTTGGTTGAGCAAAGAAAACGAAATCATTGCGGGTGATACTGGGCCCGGCATTGGCTTGCTTAATGAATGGTGCCAAGAAATGGCAGGATTGCCGTACGATCTGGATGGTCGCTTGGCTCTCGAAGGCAAAGTTGACTTAGGCGTCGTGGAAGAGGCCCTAGCAGCACCTTTTTTTCAACGGCCACTTCCCAAAGCCGCGGGTCTTCACGAATTCGATCATGTGGACGTGGCGAGTTTGAAAATTGCCGATGGGGCAGCTACTTTATGTGCGATCACCGTGGAAGCATTCGCTCACGCGGCGAAGAAGTTGCCCGACCCACCGTCATTGCTCTGGCTTACCGGCTCGGGCAGTGAACATCCCTTAATCAATCGAATGCTTCGTTCTCACTTCGAGAATGTGAAAAATGTCAGCGAACGCGGGTTGAATCCTCATTCGATGGCCGCCGAATGCTTTGCTTGGCTTGCAGTTCGCCATGTAAAACGACTTCCGATTACCACCCCCGAAACCACCAACTGCAAATCCGCGGATTGCGCGGGTTTCATCACGAACCCGCTCGCATAGGTCTTCGCATGTCAGATCAACTTATTGGGCTTGTTGACAATCAATTGGATAACTTTCACGCCAAAGTTTATCTTGCAGCGGTGCGTGGACCGTTAGCCCCAAGGGGTTATAAAATCGTGGGGGCAACCGCGTTGGATGCCGCCCCAAGCCGGAACTGGGCGCTGGATAACGGGTTGAATTATTTTGATTCGGTCGCGAAGCTGGCCGATCACGTCGACTACTTTATGGTGCTTGCCCCGGCCAATCCTGAAATGCACCTTGAAATGTGCGAAGTTGTCTTGCCGTTTGGCAAACCAACTTTTGTCGACAAAACATTCGCTCCTGATTTCGCCACGGCTCGCAAGATTTTTGAACTCGCAGATTCTTTTGCCGTGCCCATCCAAACGACTTCAGCCTTACGTTCGAGTACGGTGCAGGAAGAATTGGCAAAGCTCGATACTCCGCTCAAGTCGATGTTCATTACTTCTTCCGGACCAACCTTCGCTGAGTACGGCATTCATCCAGTGGAACTAGCAGTGAGTTGTCTAGGTCCAGATGTGTCAGCGGTGATGCGGATGGGGCCCAAAGAACATCCGCAGGTGATTTTGAAGTTTTCTGAAGGCCGAACCGCAATCATTGATTTCAATTCACGTGCCGAAGTCCCTTTTACGGCCACATTAGTATCCGAAAGTTCTTCGATAAGTGTGGAAGTCGCAGGAGATCGACTCTTTGTTGACGCAGCGGCTAGCATCTTAGATTTCTTTGATGCCGGGGAAGCACAAATTGACAGGGGTGAATCCTTGGTGATTCGGCAAATATTGGACCTGCTGGGGAATAATCTCGTGGAGAACGAGTTTCATTCTCTGGCGACTCCTGAGAACGAACGTCATCATCTTAAAGCTCCGCATTGGAAGCAATTAAAAGGCAAGTCCTTAACTCAATAAATAACAACAATTGTCGCAATCCAGAGAAGGTACGGCGGAATGAAAATTGGCATCATTGGAGCAGGTGCAATCGGCAAGAAACACGCGGAAGCCGCCATCAAAGCGGGAGCGGAAGTCGGTTGGGTCGTCGATATTAATTCTGAATTGGGACTTGGACTCGCCCAGGAGTATGGTGCCAAGTACACGGAATCACCAGATGCTCTGTGGGACGACAGCTCGACTCCGGCGGTGATCATCGGCGTACCCAATTGGCTACATAAGCCATTCACGATTGCAGCATTGAGTGCGGGCAAGGATGTATTGCTGGAAAAACCGATGGCCTTGAATGTTCAGGAGTGCCATACGATTGCCCATGTTGCTGAGGAACAAAAGCGCGTGCTCCAGGTGGGCTACGTTCATCGCTATACAGGCGTGGGACGTATGGCCCATTCGTTAGTTCAAGAGGGGAGAATCGGCGACATTTACCATGCACGGGCCAATTTGTTCCTCCGACGTGGTGTGCCTGGCTTGGGAAGATGGTTCACGAACAAAGAATTCTCCGGCGGAGGTGCTCTCATCGACGTGGGAGTGCATTTGATTGATTTGGCGCTGTTCCTCTTGGACTTTCCCGAGCCTGTGCAAGTCTTGGGGCAGACTTACGAAAATTTCGGTCGCAGGATGAAAGATTATGATTACGAAGATATGTGGTCTGGCCCGCCTAATTACGATGGCATCTGCAATGTAGAAGATGCCGCCGAAGCTCTCATCAAATTCGCCAACGGAACAACACTCGAAATTCACGTCGCATGGGCAGGAAACTATCCCTGCAAGCTGATGCCCGTTTCGCAAATGGCCATGCTGGGAGATCGTGGGGGCTTGGCTTTCGAGTTATTCGGCTCGGAAGTTCATCTCACTCAGGAACAGAATGGCAAACTCGTGGATAGTGCGCTACCTATCGATGGCGACGATTTCTTCCTTATGCAAATGCACGATTTTCTGAAAAGCATCGCCCTCCGCGAAGTTCAAGGGGCAAACTCTCAGCAAGCGACCGCAGTACAGGCGGTGGTTGAAGCAGTTTACGAATCAAGCCGGATTGGCGAGCCAGTCGCGATGATTTAGTTTTCTCAACTTATTTTGTTCTCGGTCACATTCATGCTCTTCGCCGCCGTTCATTGGATCGATCTGGCAATTATTGCCATCTACTTGGTGGCAAGTTTTGCCATCGGGATCGTGGCCAGTCGCTTGCTGAACACTTCGAGCGGCGGAGAAGAAGATTTTTACCTGGCAGGACGAAATGTTTCCGGCTGGCTCAACGGCGTTTCTTACGCGGTGACGGCCATGAACGCCGACGTCGCGCCTCTCTATTGTGGTTTGGCCGCCGTGATTGGTCTGCCCGTTGCTTGGTATTACATTTCGCGGTTTGCGTTTGCGTGGTTGATTGTCTCACTCTTATTCGCGGTGCGTTGGCGGTTGCTTAATATAAGCACTGGCCCCGAATTCTATTCCTTGCGCTTCGGCGGACGGGGATCAAAGTTCGTCCGTATCTACACCTCGCTTTTTACCGTTGCGGTGAATATTATTCCCTGGATCGGTGCCGGTCTCTTGGGAACCTACATGATCTTCGGGCCAATTTTTGAGATCGAAAGCAAAGCCACCATATTGCTGCTGATTCTGCCCGTGCTCGTGATTTATGTTTGGGTTTCGGGATTCGCGGGCGTGTTGATCACCGACGTGATGCAGACTGTTGTCATCTTAGTAGCTAGCTTATTGCTCCTCTTAAGCATACTTGCCAAGTACGACGGCCCAGCAGGTTTGGCCCAGGCCGTGGCTTCTGCTCATCCCGCCGAGCATGAGGAAATTCTCTCGGTCATGCCGGTGCCAGGGCACGAAATCCTTGGGCCATTATTAGTTCTCGCCTGGATGATTGTGCCAACCGTAGGTCGAGGTGGTAGTGTCGATGTTGATGGGCAGCGGATGTTCTCCACCATCAATGCCCGTGAAGCAGCGAAGGTGCCCATTTGGGCGGCGTGTGCACTATTTGCGATGCTGCTACTGTTGACACTGCCGATACTAAGCGTTTTGGTCGAGCATCCTGAGATGTACCATGCGCCTCCCGAAGAACGCGAAAAGGCCTACAGCATGTTGCTGGCAGAGCATTTGCCCGTGGGCGTGTTGGGAATGGCCATGGCCGCGCTGTTGGCGAGCGTTATGTCGACGGTTAGTGGTCTTATGAGTTACGGCGCGCAAACCGCCGTCAACGATGTGCTACGACCTTTGCTGCCCAACTCCCGCATGCTCGATCCAAATAGCAAGTCGAGCGTCTGGGTAGGTCGCATTGTGATGCTTCTGATCATGTTGGCCGGCGTGGGCGTGATGCTCACCGCAGGATCATTATTTCGCATCGCGACAATCATTTCCGGCATGTTTGGTGCTTCCGGAGCGTTTTTCTGGGCTCAATGGTGGTGGTGGCGAATTAATTTCGCTTCATGGGTTGCAGCCATGATCGGCGGTCCCATTGTTTATTGGGGACTTGGTTCTCTATTGCCGCTGTGGGACTGGTGGGATGCGCAGCTCGCGGTAAGCCCGGCCAACGCCGACGCGATGGCCATGCTGCAAGCGGTGATCTCGATTGGCTTCACCACGATTTGTTGGTGGCTCACAGCCCTTGTCACGCAGCCAGAATCGGAAGCAACTTTGGTGCAATTCTACCGGCGAGCCCGGCCCATGGGTCTTTGGGGCCCGGTGCGAGAGGCGTTTCGTCGCGATTATCCCGAGGAGTATCGTGAAACGCCAGCTCTGCTCTTGCCGGGAGCCTGCATCGCCTTATTGGGTGCGAGTTGGATCGCACTGGGCGTGTTGAGTTTTTCACAGTTGGTTGTGGGGCGTTACATGCTAGCTGCTCAGTTGGGTGGACTTGGCTTGATGGGTGCCGGGGCGTTTTGGCCGCTTTTCAATTGGCAAATTCGTAGAATGGAAGAATCGCAGCCGATTAGCACCGAAGTTTCTACTACAACGTAATTAATCGTTCCAGCCAATGATCGATCGCATGACGATTTCCCAAAAAACCTTAGCTTGTTTGCTCGCGCTCATGCTGGTAACTCTGCCCGCTGCGACAGCATGCGCTCAGTCAGCTACCCCCGAGGTCTTGGTTTACGACGACTTCGACGTTGTGATCGCTGGTGGCTCGACCGCAGCGTTCGCGGCCGCAATCGCCTCAGCCAAATCGGGTGCCAGAACCGCGCTGATTGAACCTACCGATTGGGTTGGCGGGCAACTCACATCCAGCGGCGTCCCCGCCGTGGACGAAGCATGGCACACGATCACTGACAAAGAAACTGGTAAACCGTTGCTGAGCGTGGCCAAACTGGCACGCGACCCAAAGAATATCACCCCTAACTTTCTGAGTACTCTCACGAACATGAAGGATTGTGGTGATTGTTGGGTGAGTCGTTTCTGTTTTCGGCCCCAAGAGTACCTCCGCACACAACTTCTGCCGCTGCAAGAAGAACTCGGCGACAAGCTTGTCGTCTTTACCGAGACCGTGGTGAAGCGGGTGGAACTTGATCCGACGGGTTCTAAGATAAAGTCTCTGTTGTGTATTCGTCGCATCCCCCAAGCTGGCATCTCAGCAAACGGCTATGATCGACTCCCTTCTGAAGACTTGCCTGATTGGTATTCCGAGCAAGCTTCAGAGAGATACAAGAAGGAAATTCTGCTGTTTAACGCTTCCGGCGAAAAGCCGATCGTGTTCATTGAAGCCACAGAGTGGGGAGAAATTCTCGCTCTTTCCAACATGGAATACTTACAGGGTGTGGAATACGTCGATGGCGAGCGCGGGGGGAACGATTCCTGTGGGCAGTCGACAGTCTACTGCTTCGTTCAAGAATTGCACGCCGAGCCACAGGAGCATCCCGCAACACGCGGCAACCCTGATAACTTGGGCTTAGGAGATTACTCCGAAAAGCCTGACGCCTGGAACTTGATTTGGACCTATCGACGAATTCGGGGAAATGAAAAACCTGCTCCCGGCGACTTGTGCCTGCAAAATTGGGGCTACTCTGGCAAGTTGAACCAGGGAGGGAATGATTATCCGTTCGGCTACTTATTCAAATCCCGCGAAGCAACCGCCGGAGAGCTTCACGACTGGCAAGGGGGCATTAACCTCGAAACATTGGCGGGTGCCGAACAGCGGGCCTTGGGTTGGCACGAATGGTTTCGGCATAACGCGCCTAGCGGCATTGATCCCGATCAAATCACACTCGCGGGAGAGGAATTGGGTACGGGGCACGGCTTGGCCAAATTGCCTTACATCCGCGACACCCGCCGAGCCATCGGACTCGATGGGTATATACTCAAGTTCGAGGATTTGACTGGTCCAGCGGAGCAGCAAACAGGCACAGTGTTCCCAGATCGTATTGCGCTGGGCGCTTATCCCGCCGATGTCCATCCGCTGGCCGATTGTAAACTTCCCGCCTATCTCCAGGGGGCTCATGACACGCTTCCTTTTTACATACCGTTCCGCGCACTGACGCATTATCGTCTCGAAAACCTGCTCGTGGCTGGTAAGACGATGGCGCAAAGCTTCTTGACCAACTCGGCCACGCGACTTCATCCCACCGAATGGTCCTCCGGTACAGCGGCCGGCGTTGCGGCGGCCCACATGGCTCGCACGGGCAAAACCGCTCAGCAAACCTTGGATTCCATCAACGAACTGCAACAATTAGTCAAGAAGTTCACCCCCATCGATTGGTCCTTTCCACTGTCCCAAGAAAAGTGATAACAATCTCGCCCTAAAGTTGCCTAAAAATGAATATTTATTTGATCTTATCGATACGAGCCCTCCTGGCACTGAGTTGCTGTCAATTCATCATCTTGTCGCCGTTGCTTGTAAGAGCGGCAGCACCCGAAGTGCGTGGCACCTGGCTCACGACCACCAATCAAGATCACATCCGCACGGGGGCGAACACCGAGGTGGTGATGGGAGACCTGCGCAACATCGGCCTGAACACCGTATATGTCGAAACCTGGAAAAACGGCTACACGAATTTTCCCTCGCAAACCTTGAAATCCATTATCGGCACAACGGACCGCAACGTTCCCGTCATTGGCGCGACTCGAGATTTGGTCCAAGAAACGCTCATCCACGCCCACCGCAAGGGGATGGCGTATTACGGTTGGTTTGAATACGGCGTGATGAGCCAATTTTGTGGTTCAGGCGTAAATTACATTGAGCCCACCAATCCGCTCTCCAATTATATGAAGTCAAGAGGTTGGCTCTTGAAGAATCAGGCGGGACTCTACGCCGATAGCACCAACGGTGGTTTCGCATTTATGAACATCGCCGTCCCCGAAGTGCGGCAGTTCATCATTAACATGACCTTGGAAGCCGTGAATCGTTACGATCTCGACGGCATCCAGTATGACGATCACATGTCGTGGCCGAAGAATTTCGGGATGGATGACACCACAAAAAACATTTACGTGTCGGAAACGGGCAACCCATCGCCGACTTCCCCCTCAGACCCGCAATTTACACAGTGGCGGCAGCAAAAGGTCGCCAATTTTTCGACGGAGATGTACAACGCCGTGAAATCCGCGCGTCCGGATCTGAAATTTTCACTCAGCCCGTCGATCACGCCTTTTTCCACCACCGAGTACAATTCGAATTGGCCGCTGCTCGAATCGCAAAACGTATTCGATGAATTCGTCCCGCAAATGTATCGCAGCACGTTGTCGGCATTTAACTCAATACCAGTCAGTGCGCAGGTGGCACCATTTCTTCCTGACGACAAAGAGAAACTGGTGTTCGGCCTGCGAATTAATGGTGATGGACCGATCACTCCATACGTCGACCTCGAAGCGATGATCCAACGGGGCCGTACCGAGGGTGTGGCCGGGCACAGCTTGTGGTACTCCAACGGCGTGCGGGAACACTACAAGAACCAGCTTACGGCTTTTTACGATGTCGCTGTGCAAGGACAGGCGCAAAACCCCAACTTTGCGGCGGATCATCGTCCTGCGCCGCTAGTGGGGGCCAGCGCTGGTGCCAGCAATTGGGATTTCACAATCGCCGATGAAGGTCGGTATCGCGTCGTCGCCAAGATTGGTTCGTTTTGGACCGAGTACAACGTCGCCCATCTCACGCCAGGTGCCTATCAATTTAATGTCCCGAGTGCCACGTTCGTGGAGTTATTGGTGGATCGTCGCTCGGCGACTTCTTTCCTCGGCGACTTCGATGGTGATGAAGATGTTGATGGTCGAGACTTTCTGGTCTGGCAACGCAATATCGGGATGACAACCGGAGCCACTGCGGCCCATGGCGACGCCAATGCCGATGGCAAAGTCGACGCCGCCGATCTGCTGCGCTTGCGGCAGAACTACGGCTGGTCTGTCGTAGGCGGGCTGAGTGGAATTGGAGTTCCCGAGCCGAGCCATGTTGTTTTATTTGTACAAGCGATAGTATGCATCGCTTTACGGCGGCCCAAGCACTTACGCCTGTTGCCGGCCGCTCGGTAAGAAACGTAGGAGTAACGCCATGGATCATACGAGCACGCCTGTTTCTCGCAGAACATTTATCCAAGTGTCGAGTGCCACCGCCGCGTTGGCTGTTCCCGCGCTCACCGCTGTTGCTGCGCAAACTAAGCCGCCCAGCGAACGCTTACGCATCGGCTTTATCGGGTTGGGTGTTCGCAACAATCAACATCTGACGTCGGCAATTAAACTGCAGAATGATACCGGCAAGATCGAGATTGCCGCGGTGTGCGACGTGTTCAGCCGCTATCGAGACCAAGCCGTCAAAAAGGTTGAAGAAGGGGTTAAGCATGCCCCTAAGGCGGTGAGCGACTATCGCGATATCCTTGCCGACAAATCGATCGATGCCGTTTGCATCGCCACGCCCGACCACTGGCACGCTCGGCAGACACTCGATGCGCTCTCTGCTGGTAAGCACGTTTATTGCGAAAAACCGATGACACATACCGTCGATGAAGCGCTGGCGGTGCTCGACGCTTGGAAAAAGTCGGGGCTCGTGATGCAAGTCGGCGTGCAATCCACGCAACTTCCCGTGTGGGAAGATGCTCGTCGGCGGATTCAGCAGGGGCAACTGGGAAAGGTTGTGCAATTTCAAACCGAAATCTTTCGCAACTCCGATATGGGGCAATGGCGTTACTACGAACTTGCTTCCGACATGACTCCCAAGAACATCGACTGGCGCATGTTTCTTGGCACGGAAATGGGGCTGGTGCCCGAGATGCCGTTCAACCGAGCCAAGTATGCCCAGTGGCGATGCTATTGGCCGTTCGGCTCGGGCATGTTCACCGACCTGTTCGTGCATCGCATGACCTCGATGCTCGCAGCCACGGGTCTGCGATTCCCGGGCCGTGTCACCGGTGGGGGCGGCATCTTCTTGGAATACGACACACGGCAAGTTCCCGATTGTGCGACCGTCGTGGCCGATTTTTACGAAGGCGCGCAAGGATTTATCTCCGCCAGCATGTGTTGCCAGGAAACGCCGCTCCGGCAAGTCATTCGCGGGCATCACGGCTCGTTTGACTTCGGCGTCGGCGATGCGTTCACGGGGTATGATTTTGTCGCCGAACGCCCGCAAGTGACTCACAACAGCAAAATCGTCAACGAGCATATCGAAGTTGGTGGCATCGCTGACAATCATCTGGCTCATCTGGAAAATTTCTGCGACGCGGCGCTGGCCGATGATCCTGCGCAAGTGAAATGCGATCCCGAACTGGGTGCCGCCGCCATGGTGATCGTCAAGCTCGGCGCGGAGAGCTATCGGCAGGGCAAGGTGTTTCACTTCGACCGCGAAAACATGCGCGTCTCGGACGGCAATCCAAGTTGGGCCTCGGGCTGGGAAACCATGTCCGGTGAACGTGCTACGCCACATCACCTTCCCGGTTGGAAGGCGGGCGATACCGGCAGCACGCTTTATCCCAAAGACTACCAACGTTTGGCCGGTGATTGGATCGATGGCGTCGATCCGGCTCAAGCAAGTTGAGTTTGGTGAATTCTGCAGCGAACTTGGTCGTTGGACCTCGTTTGGAACTTTTTTCTTGTTGTCTGGCGGTCTTCATGTGCAATCTTGGCCGACTGGATTCCCGCCTCCGCGTCTTCTACGTGCTTTTGCTTTTGTCAGCAATTGCTGAAGAAGCCCATTCTATACATTTCGATAAGCTTTAATTGGCTATTCCTCTGACTCCGACAGATCGTGAAGCTGACTGATGTCGTCGCGCGAAAGAGAATGGTTAAAAATTGCCAGTTCGTCGAGGCGGCCATCCCACATGTTGAAATCACGCTCTTCGGGTTCCGTACCAAGCAGATTCAATTTCGTGCCAATCGCCAGGGCTTTGATTCTTGTGTCTCGATGAAGTTGTCGATAGGGCTGAGAATCGACTTCGAGACCATTGCGATAGAGTCGCAAATTGGTGCCGTCGGCTACAAACGCAACATGATGCCAGGTATTAAGTGGGAGAGGAACTTGATCTCGAATAAAAATTTCTTTGCCACTGCCGTCGATGATATGTGCTTCGAGTTCGCCACTATCTTCGAAGAGCCCGAAGTGAAATTGGCCATGATGCTCATCGCCACCAGCCCAGTTTTTGGCAATGCTGGCCCAACGAGGCCTGGAGCGGGCATAAACCCACGCAGCCACGCTAAGTGTGTCACCTTCCGCTTGAGGATACTGACTTGCCGAGGCGTAAGTCTGTTGCGCGGGACCGCCGAGTGTCAAAGCGGCACCGACCTTGCCCGCAGTCCAGACAGGCATGTTCTCTCGACCGAAGTGGATCGTGGCGTCGGCCCCGCTACCGAACGTATCGATGAGTTGAGTTCCGTCGCCCGTCGGTTCCATGCGGTAATAGACCGCGGGCTTCATCGTCAGAATCGCTTGGGCGTAGGAACTTGTTCCTTCGCGTAAGGCGCGTAGAAATTGTTGCTTGTTTAGATCAATCCCGGATGGCATTCCCGTGAGAAAGTCGACTCGGGCCGCCTCGCCCGTTACTAAGCGTAACCTTTCCGCTGTTTTGCTTTTGTCGCCATGCAAGTCAACGAGCACCTCGCCCTGAAACACATGGACCTCTGATTCCTTGTCCCTCACGGCTTGGACGGCGAAGTCGGTGCCCAGATCGATCACGGTAGCGCCAGGGGATTCGATGCGAAAGCCTGTGGCCTCCTCGGGGACGTGCGCTGCGAGTTGCCCATCTTCCAAGCGGACGCATGCCTCGTCGACTAACTCGAACGTGGCCGGAGCGCGCACGACGAGAACTGCTCCTGATTTGTATTCAATTTCCACGACTCCGTTGAGTAACTTGTAGAGTCCTCGGCGTAGACTCATGCCTGCGGTGGGAATCGCTTCTCCATTCACACCATAATCAAATCGCGCACCCACGACCTTGCTCAGAACGGCCGTTTCCACGCCTCGGTAAGGGTGTTGTTCACGATTGACTTGAAGAAGAGCAATGCCGACAGCCACGATCAGCAAGCTTGCCGCTGCGGCCCATGACATGAGCTTCCGCATGGTCGAGCGGCGACCAGGGATCAATGGTTGATTTGCAGATGCTGTCAACGCAGTCAGCAGGCCATGCTCTGAGCGCAGCATCGCGTGCATCTGGCAGTGGTCCAGATACCGACGTCTTAACAGCCGATCCGACTCGATCAACTTGCCCAAGCGCTGATGGTCGGATTGGCTCAGCCCCCCCTCGGTCAATTGGCTGAGGATTCTTTCAAAATCAAGTTCTTGATTGAGGTCGTCCATTATGCGATTTCCGTGCTAACATCCTTTTGAACACATTCGATCAACCATTTGCGAGCGCGAAACAGAATCTGATACACCGTGTTCGCACTGCGATGCAGTCTCTGGGCCATGTCACCAACTTTCAACTCCTCGGAATATCGAAGGCGAATTGCTTCGCGCGATCGGGGGGCCATGCGAGCCAGGCACTTTTCCAGAGCGGCTGCACGCTGCTCATGGCTTTCATCGACTTCCTTGGCCTCACTGGCGAGCAGAGACAATAACTCGTCGCTGTAAAGCACTTTGTCCCGAATCCGCTTTTGGCGGTAAGCCATGAACTGAAAATGCGCGATTCGAAAAGCCCACGCTTTGAAATTGGAGCCTGGCTCAAACTGACTCCACTGTTTCCAAAGGACGATATTCGCTTCCTGCAGCACATCGTTGGCCGCATCGGGATCACCCGAAAGGGTCAAAATGTACCCATACAGTCGCCCTTGATACTGGGTCATGAGCTCGACGAAATTCTCAGCCTCGAATTCTTCTACCTGCTTTGACATACGTCATCTCCCACAAGTGCAATAGAGCAGCAAGAGCCGGATTCTTACGCGGTAACCAGGAATAAAGTTGCAGGGGGATCCGAATTGGCGATTGCGGCACCCACGGCAAGGCCAATTGGGGATTCCAATTTCTATCAGCCTCTTGGCGAGCTTTCCTTGACGAAAGAACGAAATCGATAGCTATTTATAGCCGAATTCGACGAATGACGTCAGTTTGTAGAACAAATTCCCCCCCTTGGAAGATTGAGATGATTCGCCAATTCAGGGGCTAATCGTGAATTCCCTGAGATAAACCGTAAGATTCCGCTCTCAGCCGCTATTTGTAGTATGATGAAACCGTATTGGCGGCGAATATTGGACCGTGAGGTCGGTCCTTGCTTTTCTATTTTCGTCTTACAAGAGCTTGATTGAGGGAAGCCCGTGATGCATCGGGCAATTCGAATTCTGTCGAACGACCCTCTCGATGCGGAAAGCGTGGCGTGAGCGCTCCGTGGTTAGCAGCGCAGGCAGCGTCCGCGATTTGTCAGCTCATGTCATGTTGGAGTCAGATGAGCGGCTGATAAGGACAGTGTCTTGGCGCCGTGATTCTCGCCATGGCGAGTGTTTAACGAAGTCATTTGGTAACTCTACGCGAGCAAATTTTATTCCTTGCTGAGTTGAATGGAGAGATGATGAGAATTGTGAAGAGTATTGTCAGGAAAATTTGTAGCTCTGCTTCGGTGATAGGCGTTCGCAATGTGGCCGCCCTGTTGGTGGTTTGTGCGGGGAGCGCTCTATGTGCGGGTAACGCCTCGGCGCAGTCGATCTTAGTGGGGAATTTTTTGCCGAATCCGGATATGGAAACCGAGACGCGGTTCGTACCCCACCGGACTGAAGGCCCCACCGACAACAGCTTTGCCGATTACTGGCACCACAGCCAGTATTCTGGGTGGAACGATCTCACTCCTCCCGCTCCCCCCCTGCTCCCTGGCCCCACCGATACCGTCCTGAGCGGGCTCCACTCGCTGAGGCTGTACGACCAGGCCAGTTATTACTTCGCCCCGGGCAATCCTGGGGCCGGCGAGTTTACCCAGGAGGAGTTCCGAACCTTTGCTACCGCAATCCCTTTGGATGCCAGTTCTCCCACCGGACGCGCGGAGAAGTTGTGGGTTCGCTGGCACTGGAATTACGAAATCGCCACGGGATTTGTTCCCGAAGTCACCATGAATTTCCGCACTTCGACAGCGCCCGTGCTTAGCTTGGATTTGGTAGGAGTGATCTTCGAACACAAAACCATCGCTGACGATACCTCCAACGGACTGTGGGAAGAAGTCACTGTTGAAGTAGATATTTATCCTGGCCCTAATGGTGACGGTGTTGGGGGCGAAAGATCGTTCGACATCATCTTTCTGACGGAGGGGGGCAAAGATTCGCTCGGCGTGATGTACGTCGACGACGTGTCGGTGTCGGCGATCGATCCTGATGCCTTGCTCGCAGGCGACTTCGATGGTGACGGCGACGTGGATGGCAAAGATTTCCTGTCCTGGCAACGTGGCGTGTCGCCGACTCCGTTCAGCGCAGGTGATTTGGCGACTTGGCAAGGAGCTTACGGCTCTCCGCTCATGGCGGCGACGGCTGTGCCTGAGTTGGCGACGGGGACGACTCTGCTCCTGGGGATCGGGGTAGCGTGGGGAATGTGCCGCACACGCTACGGCGGCGGACGATCAAGTATTTAGCGAGCTGTTTCCAGACGTGCCTCAATGAGGAGGCGGGAACAACATGGCATGCAAACGGCTCAGACCACTAGGAATCAATGTCTCCGAGTACTGGAGGAATAAAAGGAATGATTTGACATGCCTCAGAAAAATCGATCGCGTACGAGCGGCTTTACGCTTGTCGAACTTTTGGTGGTGATCGCCATTATCGGTGTCCTCGTGGCTCTGCTGTTGCCGGCGATTCAAGCGGCGCGCGAGGCGGCGCGCCGAACCGAGTGCAAAAACAAACTCAAGCAGATGGGCTTGGCGATGCAAAACTTCGTCGGTGCCCGGCGCAGCTTTCCTACCGGCGGTGACGCACCCCATCCGCAAATCGAGAACTATCTGAAGGATTCTCTTTCGGTGGCTGACCCTCTCCAAAGAAAGGGCCCTGCCAACGGACCTGCCAAGCAAGGGCTCGGTTGGGGCTTTCAGTTGTTGCCCTATCTTGAACAAAACGCGCTGAGCAACGTGATTAGCACAAAGCAGATACAAGCGAGCGTGGTGTCGCTCTACATATGCCCATCACGCCGTGGCGTGACTGTTTACACGAGAGAGGAAGGTGGCGTCGACTTATCGGTTGTGTTGACTGACTACGCGGGTGCGACTCCCTGCACTTGCAAAACGCCCGAATGTGTTGCGAGGTACAATCCACGCGATTCCGTGCCGATGAACAGTGCGGCTTATAACAGAAGTAGACCGGATTCCAATGGGTATTCCTTCTTCCGTGGTGCGAATGTCGGCGGGCAAATGAACTCACCGCCAGATGACAGCGTCTACGACGGTGTCATGGTGCGTACGCCGTGGAGATACCTCATGGCACAACGAGATCCACAATTTGAATTCCCCAAGAACGCGCCGCAGCCGGTGCGGATGGCACAGCTCGACGACGGGACGAGCAATACGTTGATTATTGCCGAAAAGTATTTGCGATCTGACCTCTATCCCGGCGGTACTTCTTCCGACGATCGAGGCTGGGCGGATGGATGGGATCCTGACACGATGCGGTCCACCTGTTTTCAACCTCTCGGAGATAGCAACCCGGAGGGGTTCGATTCCATACTTCGCCAAGCTTATGGCGATGGTATCGATGTTTGGAATTTTGGTTCGGCGCATCCAGGGGCCCTCAACGCGGTATTCGCGGACGGGTCGGTCCACACAATCAGTTTTGAAATCGATATTGTGTTGTTTAACAACCTGGGAGCGCGTAACGACGGCCAAGTCGTCGACCTGGGTGGGATTTGACAATTCAACCCGGAAATTAACATCACAGTGCTCCTTGCATTCATTCACTTTTCGAGAAACCACTAGCTCATGAGTAGACTTGCATTGTGCGGAATTTGTGGCGTGTGGTTGATGGCCACAGGTGCCACGACCTTCATGGCGGCATGTGCCGGAAGTGCTTCGGCGGCCGACTTGGGCCTCATCATGAACGGCGACATTGAGCAACCGACTTTGTTAGGCCCTTTTCCCAACGATCACCCTAATGGCCACCCGCATGCCTGGCACTACAGCACCAACTCCGCGTGGAGTAACCCGGCCATTGATCCGTTCGTCAGTGCTACCCATTCCCTGTACTCTCCCGACGACAACTTCGGTGGTTTGTTTCCCGATGTTGACGATGAACACCGCAGCTACGCCACGGCGATCCCGGGCTTTGGCACGCCGGGCCGTTCCCTGGACGTGACTTGGAACTGGAATTGGGACATCACCAGTGCGCCCGGCGATAAATTCAGTGCCACCGTCCGAATTTCGACCGCCCCGGTCGTCGCTTTAGACTTGGTCGGCATCATCACGGACTTCGTCTTTCTCACCGACGGGACTGCCAATAGCGGCGGCTTCCAATCCTACTCGGTAAATATCCCGCTCACCGCGGCTCATCGGTCGTTTGATATCATCTTTGCGACGGGGGACGAAGTCGGGCTCAAAAGTGAGGCGGGCGTGCTCTTCGTGGACGACATCAGGGCCGACCTCGCCTACGCGGCCGACTTCGACGTGGACCGCGACGTGGACGGCGACGATCTGGCCCAATGGCAAGGCGACTACGGCGCGGGCGCGGGCAGCGATGCCGACAACGACGGCGACAGCGACGGAGCGGACTTTTTGTTTTGGCAACGGCAAGCGGGTAGCGGCGTACCACTCGTGAGCGCGGCGGTCGCCGTGCCTGAGCCAAGCACTTTTGGGTTGGCTGCCTGGGCGGCGTTAGCGGTGAGTGCGATTCGAGTACGCCGCCACGAGAGAACACGCGCAGTCATGGTGAATCAATCGAGTCGGATGCGACGTTCTTTCAAATTTTTCGGAAGGAGTGACTGACCGATAGAAGTACGTTCAGGAATGTTTTATGCCTGGTCTTTGTGGTCGGCATAAAATGCTATTCATAGGAAGTTTTTTTTGTTTTCAACTGGAGGGTCTTATGATGCGAAGTTATGTGAAGTCTTTATGTAGTTTGAGTGCCATGGCGATGATTGCCATGCTAACGTCGACCGCCTTGGCCGGCGACTTGGGTTTGATCACCAACGGCGACTTTGAACAAGTCACCCGATTCCTCGACTGGGGTGCGCCAGGAGTTACTCCTGCTATCCCGAATGGCACCCCGGATGGCTGGCATGGCAGCGTACACTCGCTGGGGAACGCCGCGCAGTGGAATAACCCTGGTGACGGTATGCACACGAGCGGTGTCCACTCAGCGATGCTTGAGGATACGGACCCGGCTGTCAACGCCTTCGTCATGGAGGAAATCCGCAGCTTTGCAACGGCTCTCTCGGGAGTGGGCAATGCGAACCGAGTCCTTAATGTGAAGTGGAACTGGAAGTGGGACATCACCAGCGATCCAGGACACGTGTTCAGTGCCGACGTGCGGATCTCCAAGGCTCCCGTGGTCAGTCTCGACTTGGTCGGTGCTATCACGGAGCACTACTACTCCACCGGCACTGGCAACAGCGGCGGCTTCCAGGCGTTTTTGGCGAGTATTCCACTGGCCTCGGATGACCAGTCGTTTGACATCATCTTCCAAACGGGTAATCGTGCGCTTAACGACCCCGATGACGGCAAGCTTAACGCGACGGGGACGATGTTCGTCGACGATGTCTGCGCCACGATCCCTGAGCCCGCCACAATGAGGCTGTTGGGCTTGGCCGGTTTGGGTTTGACGATGGCCGGTCGGCGTCGACGCGGCTGCTGATGCTTTTTTGACGCATCGCCTATCAGGCGAGAGTCAAAGGGTATGATGAGACGGCTACAGCCCGCGAGCCCTGGAAAGGGTCTCGCGGGCCGTTTGCTAATCCCTTGTAATTAAGTGGGTGGTAGCAATTTCATGACTTGGAATCGACTGGTGTTAAAATATACTCGATCTACCGCTGTTGTCTTGACTGCCGTGTTGGCTCTCGCTGTTCGTCCCGACTTGACGTTCGCAGTCGTTTATACGAATGTGACGGGAACCATTCTCTCTGGCAAATCCGGAATTAGCCATTTGCAGTATTCGGGCGGCGTGGTGAGTTCCGGTGTCGTCAGGACCGGCGGCGCGGCCGCTGGCGACTACGACAATGACGGTTGGGTGGATCTTTTTGTCACTCGCTTGAACGCGCGTCCCTTACTCTACCGCAACCTGGGTAATGGCACGTTCCAGGATGTTGCCGTGGCAGCCGGTTTCACCACCAGTCTTCTTGCCAATGGAACTGCCTGGGGAGATATCGACAACGACGGCGACAGGGATCTGTATATCACCTCCACGGGCGGCACCCGATTCTACATGTATGTCAATGACGGCAATGGCCACTTCACCGAACAGGCGGTGCAACGCGGCGCCGATATTGGCGGCGCGTTTCGTTATGGACAAAGCGTCACCTTCGGCGACTATGACAGTGATGGATACCTGGATATCCATACCACTGACTGGGGTTTCGACGTCTCGGTGAGTACTTCGCGCCTGTTGCACAACCAGGGCGCTTCCAATCCCGGCCATTTCCAGGACGTGACCGCAGCGTCTGGCCTCGACGTCTACCGTCCCTCACAATACTTTGGCGGTGGCACTGACACCATCGCGTATCGGCACACTTCGACATTTTCTGACCTCGACCGCGATGGTGACCCCGACTTGGCGATTGCCAGCGATTTCACGACCAGCCAGTTATTTTGGAACAATGGCGACGGCACGTTTACCGACGGCACCATCGCCGCTGGTGTGGGTACCGACACGGACGGAATGGGATCCACCATCGGGGACTTCGACGGCGACGGGCAGCTGGATTGGTTCATTACGGCCCTGGTCGATGTGCCCGGCCAGACCGAAGACCATACTGGTAATCGACTTTACCGAAACAACGGCGACGGCACCTTTGCCGACCAGTCAGACCATACAAACCTCGGCGGCGTCTGGGATTCCGGTTGGTCGTGGGGAACCACCTTCCTCGACCACGACAATGACCGCGACCTCGATCTGTTTATCACCAACGGTTGGAACCCCGGCGCGCCGTTCCCCGACCAATCGCATATCTACCAGAACGACAACGGCGTATTTACCGACATCTCAACTGCTGCGGGCGTTACCGATACGGGCCAGGGACGCGGCCTGCTCAGTCTCGATTATGACAACGACGGCGACCTGGATGTTTTTATCGCCAACCACGGTGGCCAGCCCATTCTCTACCGCAACGACGGCGGCAACGAGAACGATTGGTTGAAGATCAAAGTCGAGGGGACCGCTTCCAATCGCGATGGCATCGGCGCGTTCATTACCGTTGACCCCGACTCCAATGTCGTTGGCGACGAGATCGTCCGGGAAATCAACGCGGGGAGCAATTTCCTCAGCCAGAACGAGTTAACAGCGCATTTCGGCTTGGGAGCCAATTCCGGGATCATCGATTCCATTTCGGTCGACTGGCCGAGCGGGTGGGTGCAACAACTGAGCAACGTGTCGGCGAATCAAGTCTTGACCTTGGTCGAGAGTCCCGGCGGCGACTTCAACCAAAATGGCACTGTCGATGGCCGCGATTTTCTGATTTGGCAGCGGGGTTTTGGGATCACGGGGACTGCAACCGTCGGCCAGGGCGACGCCAACGGCGATTTGAATGTCAACGCCGCCGACCTCGCCATTTGGCAGCAGAATTATGGCGTTGGCGAGGTGGGTTCCCTGTCCGCGCTGGTCTCGGTTCCCGAACCCAGTGCTTGGCTACTGGCATTGGCTGCCAGTGGAATCATGGGCTTGAAGTCCTCCAAACGAAAGCAATAAATTCCCGATCAACTTTGTGATCGGCAGCTCCCATCGTCAAACAGAACATGAGGGCCAGGAGATTTCTGTAATGTCATGTGCCCGCTATCGTCACGCTCTCTCGTCAACACGATTGTCGCACTCGATGGGCGGTATCGCCGTGGTTTTTTCGTGCCTAATCACGGCGATCGCCCACGGCCAATATCAACTGCCGATTGGATTGATCGACACGCTGCCGAACGCGCCAGCGACCTATCAGATGCGTGATTGGCACACCGTGGCCACAAATTTCGACACGCTGGCATTCGACACGACCGCTACGGGGACGTATCTGCCCCTGGTCAAGATCGACAACACGCCTCAATCGCCGCAGTTGCAGACGTCGTTCGGACTGGCCGCTTATGTCGGCGAGACGCGGACCTTTGGTGAGACTGGAGAACCTGTTCACGAGGCAATCTCTTCGCTTGGTGCCGTACTGGGGGCAACTCTCGTTGGTATCGACAAGACTGCCGGCCCGCACAATTGGGTCTCGATGACCCGCGAGTACTACGTCAACAGGAATGGCCAATATATCGTTCTCAACAATCCGTTTGCTCAATCCGGTGGGTCGGCGTGGTACGACATTTATCCGAACATCTTATTTTATCAAATCGCCGATCGTTACCCGAACGAAAGCTATCTGCCACCGATTCTCAACCAAATCGACCAGCGATTCTACGACGCTGTCAGCGTGTTGACTGCCAATGGCGCGGCGCCCAATTTTAACCACACGGCCTACAACTTCCGCACTCGTCAGCCGGTGTATAACGGCGTTTGGCGCGAACCGGACATGGGGCTCGGCATGGCTTGGATGCAACATGCCGCGTACTGGCGAAAACAAGACTCGAACCCCAGCTTGGCGGCCCAGCATCTCAGCGCCGTCGATTGGGCTCTCAGCTATTACGAACAGACGTCAGCGAATCCTGATTACGAAATTCTAGCTCCCTTCGGTGCCTACGCCGCGGCTCGCATGAACGCGGAGCATGGTAGAAACTACGACATTCAGAAGCTCGTGAAGTGGGTCTTCGAGCGTAGTGTCGCTCGACCGACGAAGATTATGATCAGCGGTGAGCAATGGGGGGGCCAAGACGTTGGTGGGCTGATGGGGTTCACGATCCCCAATATTGGCGACGTTCGCGGCTATGCCTTTTCCATGAATACTTTCGCGACTGCCTTACCCATGGTGCCGCTCACACGGTACGAGGATCGCTATAGCCGTGCAATCGGCAAGTGGATGCTCAACGCCGCCAATGCCGCGCGCTTATTCTACGGAAATGCGCACTCCGCTCAAAACCAATCTTCTGAGTTTTGGACAGGTGATCCACAAAGCTCGATTGCTTACGAAGGGCTCCGCCATCATTGGCTCGGGGGCGAGTTCGATGGCGAAGAGCTTTACGCGGCGGGTGATCCGCTCACCTACAACTGGGGTCCACAAACGGATTTCGCCCTTTATGGCGGTGGGTTTGCGGGTGTCTTTGGATCGATCATCAAGACGACGAACGTCGAGAAGATTTTGCAATTGGACCTGCTCGCCACGGATTCTTTTCGCGGTGCCGCCCACAACACTTACTTGTACTACAATCCTCACCCCGGGACGGCATCGGTGGCAATCGAGCTTGGCAATGACCAGTTGTATGACTTTTACGACGCCGCTTCGAATCGTTTTCTCAACCGTGGGGTTTCGGGCAACACCTTCTTCGATGTTCCTTCCAACGATGCGGTGATGCTGGTCAAGATTCCTGCCGGCGGTCAGCAGACGTTTGACGGACGTCGCATGTTGGTTGATGGCGTGGTGGTCGACTACAACGCCGCGCAACTGCCCAGCAATCTTGTGCGGAACGCTGATGTCGATACGGCCTCGGCGGGCAATCCGAATCGTCCCGGCTACTGGCACGGCAGTCAGAACGCCGGATGGTCGACTGTCCAGGCCGTCAGTCCCACCCATTCTCTTGAATTAAACGACAACAGCGTGCTACGGAACGAGGAATGGCGGAACTTTGCCAGTGATGTCCCTGCCGGCAGCGACCGTACTCTCAACCTTCGCTGGTTCTGGAAATTCGATACGGACGACGACTTTATCGCCAGATTGCGCCTTTCGAATGATCAAGCGCTGGGCGTCGATTTAACAAATCCCACACTTAATTATGAATTCTCGGTAAGTGGCGTCTCTGACGGGTTTGAGCTCTTTGAGATGGCGCTCGACATTCCCGACGGAATTCGTTCGTTCGATCTCACCTTTATCTCCGGTTCTTCCGCCGTGGATCTGGGAACCATGTTTATCGACGACATTTCGGCGTCGCTGCTTCCGGACAATGCGTTTCGCATGATCGAGAGTGATTTCAATGGCGATGGAAATGTCGACGAAATGGACCTTGCAATCTGGCAGCTTGGTTACGGAACAAACTTCAATGGCGCCGACTTTCTCGCTTGGCAAAGAAATTATCAGCCGAGTAGTGGTGGCGCCTCCGCCAACCAGGCAGCCATTCCTGAACCTCACACGATTATTCTTGCTTTAACCCTTTCCATGCCGTGCCTTTTGGTGCGTATTGCCCGTTTCTGGCGGATGCCCGGTTAGCTTCACGGAAAATCAAGTACGAATCGCAACACTGTTTGTGTGAGATTCTTGTGCAGTTAGGAATATGTTGGATGGAAAGAGACTGTAAAAATGTCTGAATCAGAACTTCGAGTGGGAGTAATCGGTTGCGGGGGGTTCGGACTCTTTGCTCTCCAACAGTATGTGCAGGTTCCCGGTGTAAAGCTTGTGGGAATGGTCGATCCCCATAGCGCCGCGGCAATTGCTTTTGCCAAACGGTTTGGCGTCGAGGAAGTCCAGGGACTCGACGCGCTTTTGAACCGCGCCGATATCGATTTGGTTTACATCGCCACGCCGCCATTTCTACACTACGAACAGGGGCTGCGGGCTGTTCAGGCTGGCAAGCACGTCATCTGCGAAAAGCCCATGGCCATGAGCGTCGCCCAAGCCGACGAGCTCGTGGCCGCCGCGCGTCAGCACGACCGGCTACTCGTGGCCAATCTGATGCAGCGGTACAACCCGCTATTTGATGCCGTGAAATCTCTGATCGACGAAGGCGTGCTCGGCGAGTTTCTCCACGGCTACTTCGAGAACTATGCGACTGATGAAGGTCTGGGCCCGGAGCACTGGTTTTGGGATCGCGCAAAGAGCGGCGGGATTTTTATCGAGCACGGCGTACACTTTTTTGATCTGTTCGCGGGTTGGCTGGGGGAGGGCCAAGTCGTCGCCGCACAAGCGGAGACGCGGCCTGCCTCGGCGGTCGAAGATCAAGTTCAAGCCACGGTCCGTTACCCCGGCGGAGCACTCGTGAATTTTTACCACGGTTTTCATCAGCCCGGCCGGCTTGATCGACAAGAGTTGCGCTTGGTGTTCGAGCACGGCGACGTGACGCTGCACGAGTGGATCCCCACGCGTTTTCGTATCCACGCCGCCGTGAGTGAGGAGCAAACCAAAAGACTGACCGAACTGTTTCCCAACGGCCGACTCCGAGCAGCGCAAACCTACGGTGGTCCCCAACGGCAGTGTCGGGGGCGGTTCAAAGAATTGGACGTGTACCAACTCGTGGAACTCAACGGTGGCGACGAGCACATCAAACTTCACCTTTATGGCGACTTGGTGCGAGCCCTGTTTGAGGATCAAGTGGCTTGGGTACGCGATCGCGGTCACACGCGCCGCTTGACTGAGAAAAATGGCCGTGACAGCGTAGTGCTCGCCGAGCGGGCCGACAGGTTAGCCCACGAGCTAGAGAATTGAACTGATATGAAAACTGCGTGCCTCAGTCTACGAATTCTGTCAGTCGTTCTTTGCATGGTGACGATTGGCGACGCTGACCGCCTGCGCGCTGCTGAAGAGACTTCACCATCTACAATTTCTCGCGTGGAGGGCATGCCTAATCTTCCACAACCGTTTGCGATACGCGATTGGTCCCAAGTGACGCGCGATTACATCGACCTCTTGTTCGATTTTGAGCAGCGTGGCGATCACATGCCGCTTGTCCGTTGGGTGGGCGACGACCACAAAATGGTGTCCATGCCGGCATTTGTCGGCGGCCCCCGCGATCCCGAGGCGATTAACTTTCTGGGTGCGGTTGTCAGTGGCTCGCTTGTCGGCGTAGACATGCGCAATCATCGCGGTCATGACTGGGTGGCCTTGGGCACGAATTTTTTTAGCCCCGAAGATGGCGCTTATGTGAACCGACTATCCGGTGGCACGGGCGAATCTTTTTGGTACGACGTCTTCCCGAATGTTCTCTTTTATCAACTGAGCGACCTCTACCCTGACGATCCCGCGCGCGATCAGCAAGCGCTCACCGTCGCACAAACTTGGCATGAAGCTTGTGTGGCCTTGGGAGGCAAAACCGATCCGCTCGCGCTGCCGAACTTCGATCATACGGCATTGAACCTTAAAACCATGCAGCCCGTGGATAGTGGTCGCATCGAGGCGGAGGGTGCCGCTGGCATCGCTTGGCTGGAATACATGGCCTGGATCAGGTTCCAAGACCCGCGTTTTTTGACCGCCGCGGATTGGGCCATTCGTTCGCTGGAGGATCGGCCACTCGAAAAAAGTCCGCTTTATGAAGTGCTCCTGCCCTATGGCGCATTGGTCGCCGCCCGCATGAACGCCGAACTGGGTCGTGATTACGACGTCGCAAAATTGGTCAACGCTTGCTTTGAGCCTCGTGGGCGGACGCAAGCCCGTCCAGGCTGGGGGGTGATCTCTGATCGTTGGCATGGCCAGGACGCGCACGGCCTTGTCGGCAGCACGACGGATGGCGAAGGCTATGCGTTTGCCATGAACACGTTTCAATGGGCCGGCGCACTTGTTCCGCTGGCCCGCTATAACACGCGGTACGCACACGACATTGGTAAATGGGTTCTGAACCTGGCCAACGCGGCGCGGATGTTTTATCCCGATGCCCATGACGCCGAGCATCAATCGAGTCACGTTTGGTCGAAATCCCATGATCCTCGGTCAGTGATTGCCTACGAGGGAATTCGTAAATGGAAGCGCGGCTCGGAGATTGCCCATGCCGACTATGGAACCGTGGGTGGCACGATGATTCATGGCGATTTCACATCGACCCATTTTCGGCGCGAATTGCCACCCGCTCTGCAAGTTTTTGAAGAAACTTGTGGTGATGAGGAGACGTTTTCGCACATTTGGGAATTCGAGCTTCCCGAAGCAGCGGAACGATGGCTCGTCGTGGCAGCGAAACGCATCAATGGCGGGCACGTCGGCAATGTCTTCGATTTCTCTTTGGCGAATGATCCCGAGGGGCCATATATTTCCGCCTTTTCGGTCGTCGGCAAGGATGACGCTCAAGTGGTTGCCATTCCCACGGAGTTTAGGCACAAGCTCTACGTAAAGGTCAACAGCAGCAAACCCAGCGGTGCCGAGGGCAAGCAGGACCAGTTGGCAGTCGATGCGATGTCGATTTCCTATCGATCCACAATCGGACCGTTTGCGCAAGGAGACTTGGTGGTCACGTTCATCGACCTCATCAACGAGGCCACCGTGCCGATTGTGCTGTATCGACCCACCGCCGCCGCCACCGACCTGGGCCTATACGGCAGTTCTCATGTGGGAATTCTGGGAGGCATTATTCAGCGGACGAACATCGACGCAATTCTGCAATTGGACTTGCTGAAAACCGATTACTTCCACGCCGAAGCCTATCCCACATTTCTCTATTACAATCCGTGTCCTAACTCTATGTCGGTCAAGATCGATGTCGGGCCTGTGGCGACCGATCTCTATGATGCCGTCAGCGATAAAATCCTTCAACACAACGTTCAGGGCGAGACGCACTTTACCATCCCGACAGACCGTGCAAGAGTCATCGTTCTCGCTCCGGCAGGCGGAGAAATCCGGCGAGAGGGAAAACGGACTTTGATCAACGACATCGTCGTGCGATACGCGCATTAGGAAAAACTTCAGAATATGGCTGATATCGCGAAACGCTTTGTTGAAAACCCCATCCTCAAGCCGGCCGATATCCGGCCGAGCCTGGATGGCATGAAAGTGGAATGTCTGTTGAATCCGGGGGTCTTCCGATTCAACGACAAGACCTGGCTTCTGTTGCGTGTGGCTGAGCGCCCCGAGCAGAAGCCCGGCAAAACGACATTGCCTATCCTTGACGCCCAGGGAGAGTTGCAGATTCTGGAATTTGATAACTCTGATCCGAAGCTCAATCGCACTGATCCCCGCGTCATAGGCTACGGCGGCAAGGATTATCTCACCACGATGTCGCACCTACGACTGGTTGCCAGCGATGACGGCATCAAGTTTTCAGAAAACTCAACTTATCCTGTACTTTTTGGGCATGGGGAATTGGAATCCTACGGCATCGAAGATTGCCGCGTGGTGCAAATCGGTGAGACCTATTATCTCACCTTTACGCAAGTCTCCGAGCACGGCGTAGGGGTCGGCTTACGCAGTACGACCGACTGGCGCAAGTTGCGGCAGCATGGCATGATTCTCCCGCCTCACAACAAGGACTGCGCTGTTTTCGAGCAGCTGATCGGCGACAAGTATTACGCTCTCCATCGTCCCAGCAGTCAGTTCATTGGTGGCAACTACATCTGGCTTGCCGAATCACCCGACCTCGTGCATTGGGGTCAGCACCGTTGTATCGCTCACAGTCGGCCCGGCATGTGGGACGCGGCGCGCGTCGGTGCCGGGGCTGCTCCCATCCGCACGCCCGCTGGTTGGCTCGAAATCTACCACGGTGCCGACGCGCAGAACCGTTACTGCCTCGGTGCGTTGCTCCTGGATCTCGAATCCCCGTGGAAAGTTCTGGCCCGCTCGAAAGAGCCGATCATGGAACCCACAGCCGATTATGAACGCACTGGTTTTTTCGGCAACGTGGTCTTCACCAACGGCCATGTTGTGGACGGCGACAAGTTAACAATTTACTACGGCGCCTCCGACAGCGTCATCTGTGGCGCATCCTTCTCGATTCAACAGATCCTGCAAACTCTTCGCTAACCCCATGAATAAACTCCGCCACGAATATCAGCACTTTCTTTCCTATCCGCACAACATGCGGATTTTGCTCCTGACGAACCTCATCTACGCCTTCGTCGGCCCGGTGATCGATCTGTTCGTCGCGGCCTATGTGATGCGCAAGTCGCAGGACGTATCCATGGTCGTCATTTATCAACTCGCGGTTTATACCGGCATTCCGCTGACGTTCCTCATCAATGGTTTCTTGCTGCAACACATCAACATTAAGTGGCTCTATTCCGCGGGCATGTTGCTCAGCGGAGTATCCATGGCCGTGATGGTTTCGCTGGGCGAACTGAGTTTGATGGGCGTGGGGGTGGCTGGCTTCATGATGGGCATGTCGTTCGGACTGTTTTGGGCCAATCGAGATTTCCTGGCCCTTTCGACAACGGACGATCAAAATCGCAACTACTATTACGGCGTCGAGACCTTCTTTTACACAACCACCGGCGTCATCGTGCCGTTCATCATCGGCTGGTTCATAGCAGGTACCGATCTGCGGGGCTGGTTCGGCGGTAACCCTGACACCGCCTATCAAATCGTGACGGGGTTCGTCTTCCTGCTGACGATCTTCTCTTCGATTCTCGTGCATCGGGGCCGCTTCGAGAACCCGCCAAACACCGAATTCATTTTCTTCCGCTACCACTGGCTCTGGAACCAGATGCAACTGCTAGCCATTTTGAAAGGTTTGGCACAGGGCTACATCGTCACCGCTCCCGCCATGCTCGTGATGCGCTTGGTTGGGCAAGAAGGTGCCCTGGGAACGATTCAGTCCGTCGGCGGCATCCTCTCCGCGTTTCTGCTCTATTTCATTGGCCGCACGGCACAACCTAAGCACCGACTTATAATCTTCACGATTGGCCTGATGCTATTCGTTCTCGGCGGATTGGCCAACGCGCTGCTCTTCAATGCTGCGGGTGTGCTCATTTTCATGGTGTGTCTGCTGCTCAGCAAGCCGCTGCACGACATCGCTTATTTTCCGATTCAGATGCAGGTCATCGACGCAGTCTCCGCCATCGAGCATCGCAACAAATACGCTTACATTTTCAACCAAGAGTTCGGCTTTTTCATCGGCCGATTCGCCGGCTGCGGTTTGTTTATCCTATTGGCCAACTACGTCTCCGACACATTCGCTCTGCGCTACGCGTTGTTAATCATTGGGGTCGTGCAGTTGCTGTCGATCTGGATGGCCAAACGCATCCTCGAGGGTTGCCGCGCGCTAGAACCGGCAGCAAATAATCTTCCTGCCGAAACGCTTATCCCGATTCTGGCGAGCGAATGAATCATTGTTCCTGGTTTGGGACCAGCGCCGATTAAAAAAATCAACTCCCTAGAGCGTTTTCGATGTTGCTGTAGCGTGGTTATTTGCGGTTTGCTACAAGCTTGATTTTTAGTTCTGATCAAGGAGGATCGAGCGATGGAGGCTTAT
>JAWXAV010000009.1:0-36772 GCA_034439695.1 Bythopirellula sp.
AACTTTTGACCTCGTGGCATCGAATGCCCTCCTTCGTGTGTTGCCCAACTCTTGGATTCTCGCTCCAAACGTGGACTCGGGTGAAGGGGGCAGGTCAAGTCCGCCCAGAGAGTTCGACAGATCGCGACATCGGATTTTGTGCTGCCATGACTAGTTCGCGGATTAACTCCGTAGAAGATATTTGCTCCGATCTGATTCTTTTGGCGAAGAGTAGGACACGAAGCAACCAATGAGTCAGCTTGTAGCCACAAACGTTCCATAACTTCTGAACGATGTTTACCGGATTCGGTCCATGTTTCAATCAGCCGAAGTTCGATCAGATCTTCTGGCAGAAAGAGCGTGCCCACGAATTCTTTTATCTCCAGTGCCAAACTCGAATCAGATTGCGAAATAGGATTCATAGGTCGATCCTGCCCGCTTCTCGTGTGCTAGTCAAAACATCGCATTCGCCAGACAAATGCCCAGCACTACCAGAAAGGCCAGCAGGAGGAAGCCAAAGAAGTTGATTGTCTCAAAAAAGCCCCAGCAAATACTCCAGCGGACGTAGTACAAGACAACGGCTACATGAGTGCCGTATCGCTGCTGGTGGAGATAAAGCCGGGGATCATTTGCTTCAACCATTTGATACCACTTTCGAAATAGTGGCCGATACAGGAATCTCAGTTGCCCACCTGCGGGCATTTCGATTTCAAGCAGGTTGGCGTCATGGACGCTGCGCACGGCAATCAGATTAGCCCCAAACCGATGGCGATGAATTGGCGTGCCGTAAGCAAACCATGCGGGCCCGAGGCGGACTCCTCCATTGGGATAGAACACCATATCACCAAAGGTCTGGTAGGCACCCTCTTCAACGCTGGTCAGTGGATGCCTGAGATAAATGATCTGTTTGGGCATAAGAGTTCCTTGTTTACGATCCTTTCATGTGATACCGGTGTGGCATGGATGAGAACGAACTAATGTCGCGCTCTGTTTCGTACTTTGTGCATGTCAAAGATTGCTTGATTGCGTCGGCAGTGATGGCGGTAGTGTACTTTGAAACTGGAGTCACGGGTCTGGTGGTGTTGGTCTTTGGAATTTCTGTGAGCGTCGTAGTTTTCCTGTTGCTCCTTGAGGCGTACTCTCACTTTGACTTTGAGGATGATGATTTCTGGTGGTAACCCGCGCGGGGCGAGGGACCTAAAGATAGGTCCCTACGCCCTTTGCAGCGTCAAGTAGCAGGCGCACTGTCTTAACGGCCCACGACGGACGAGTCGCACAAAGTACTGCAAAGAATCCCAGCAACATGATGATCATGCTGCGAAAGGCAATTTCATTGAGTAGCTTTTCAACTTCCCGTCTTCGGTGGGTCTTTCTTGATCTCCGTTCCATATAAGCTCCTCCTTGATTGGCTTTCTCCTTGCTCGTGGCCGCAGCCCTTTGCAACGAAAAGCCGAACAATCGTTTGTGTTCCTCTCACAGCCTCAGCAGTTTTGTGGAGCACCAACGAAAATCACTTCTGCGTGTCATTACCAAATTTCATACGGACGGCCCGCGATTGCATGACCGCGATGAATGGCTCGTAGTTTGTCCGCTCGGTATCGCCCGCCAAACTCAATGGCTGTGCCGCCAAGCATTGCGTCAGGAATCAGTTGTCCGGCTTCGCGCTTGGCATGGAGCGCATCTTCATGTATCCACTGCCGGGCGCGTTCGGGGGCCGCACGCGCCAGGTTTAGGTAGATTGCCGTGACGTGGAGATCGTGGCTAACTTCGGTACGTCGTGGCACCCGTCCGGCAAACGAACTCCCCACGGAGTAACATGTTTCGGCGGTCGCACTGGCGATCAACACCTTATGCGGCTTGCCTCGCCAGCGCGCCGCCAATTGCCAGGCGAGCCGATCAAACTTGGGTGGAGCGACCCCGGGCTGCCAGCGAAAGAGCGGAGCTGTGAGCGAGAGATCAGGCGGTACGATGACCGTTCGCACCGAGACCATCCCGAGTGTATGTAGTCGTTTGAGGAGCCTGATCGATTGGCGCTGATCCAAGCCTCTAAGTTGGTGAGCGCCGACCACTCGCACGCACTGGGTCAGAAGTTGGACGATGGTGGCCGCCTCCAGCAGCTGGGCTGTGGAATTATTCTGCAGAGCGGACTCGTTCGCGTGTTGAATTCGGTCATTCACGGCGATTGCTCCCATAGAAGTTGTGACTGTTTTGCCATCAGAAGCTGAGCCAGTTGCGCCTGTCGCTGTGCTCGGTTGGAGTCCGTGATCTCCGCGTGGGAACGGTGGTCTGATGGTTCACGCTTGGGAAGTGGCAACGTAGCCAGCCGCGCATACTCTTCTGGGGACGTATCCGGAGCGAATCGAAAGCGAATCGGTTCGGTGTGCCCCTGAAAGGCGTTCACGATCAAGAATCCCTGATCGCCGGAGTAGGCTACGTCCCGGATCTCATTAGCCTCCAGGCGTGATTCATAGACCTCACCCATCGAGACTGAGGAAACGCCAGCCCGAAAACCTTGCGTGGTGCCGCGCTGCTTGAGCTGGTCCTTGGAGAGATTGCGCAGCGTGTCGATGTCCTCCTGGGACGTGGGCGTCAGCCAGATTTTGATGGCCGTGTTGTCAAACAACATCGGCAGCAGATCGCGGTCGCGCGATTTCATTTGTTCGCTAGTCTGTGTCAGACACAAAATCCGGATGTGATACTTGCGGGACAAGACCAGCAAATCGGACCACTGCTTCGAACCTGCGACGGAAGGAAATTCATCGATCACCAAGTAGATTGGGCGTGCAGGCAGTCCCGCGTAGTGACGCCGCATGGCTTCGAGCACAAACGAGAAGACGAGCGTTGCAGCCAGCATCCTGGCGCCGGGATGCATCAGCGTTGGTAGGAAGCCATAAGTCACCTGCGCCCGCTCGACGGCTGTCGGCACTTCAATTTGCTTGTGCCCCCACGCGCTCGGTTGCACTTGGTCGTAGCTGAGCATCATCTCTGCGGCTAATTGCGCTTCGCTCTGATCGGAAAGCTTGCCCTTGCTGCTGGCAAATCGCTTGGCAAAGTCATGGAGCGTCGGCGAATGAAGGCCTTCGGCGACGAAGCCCAGCAAGATCCGCTGAATGGAGACGTACGAGTAACGGCCAAAATATCCTGCCCCATAACCTTCGCCGTGGTCGCCGCCAAGGATCGTATGCAGATAGGAGACATCGACGGACAAATCCTGCAGCGGTGTAATCGCTGCCATGGGATCGAGCGCGTCCCAATCATCGTCCCGATTGACCGAGAGAAACTGAAACGGCCTGACGAGTTGGCGGGCAAGCTCCCGCAGCTGGTTAAAGAAGTACTGATCGCCTCCAAGATCGCAGATCACAAAAGCGGCCTGGGGGTCCAGTCGCATCAGTTGCATGCAGATCTTGGTCGCAATAATTGTCTTGCGAGCACCCGTCATCCCCTGAATCCAGCCATGACGCTCAAACAGCGAAAGCGGCAAGCTCACAGCCTTTCCCGTGACCACATCCTTCCCCAGTTCGATGAGAGGTTGGCTCATCCCCCCACCCCCTGCTTGGCTTTGAGCGAAAGCGCCAGATGCTCGGCGTCGGGTCCGACATCAATGATCACAGCTGCACGTGAAAGGAGTCCGGAGCGAGCCAAGCTTTTCTCCAATGCGGCAACGTGCTGAGGTGAGGACGCCAACAGCGCAAAACCTAGGTGACGGTTGGCCAGTTCGCTGGCAAGGGTCTTGTGGCGCTCCGCCTGCTCGATCAGAGTTCGCAAGTAACGGATGGCATCTGCTGGCGCTCGGTCAGCGACCAGCACCGCGCGAAAGATGGCCACGGAACCTAATTCCCCAGAGATGACAAACGGTACGTTGTTGGGTGCCGCCTTCGGGAAGAGTTCATCTACTTCGTCAGCCGTCAGCCGGAAACGTGCGCCACGGCCAAGGTGACAGAAGACCTGCACGGCTATCGCGGTGTCGAGTGCGGCTGCGGTCGGCAACTCAGCACGTTCTCGCGGAAGACCCAGTCGGGCTGCAGTTGATGGTGACAAGGTATAAACCGTCAGACCGCCGGGGAGCAGGCGTTCGTGACGGATGAGGGAGCCATCGTCAGTAAGGCGATTGAGGGCATGTGTCAGCGGCTTGTGATTGGCCAGCGCCGCAGCGGCGCAGCGGGGCAGCAGGATGCGATAGCACGCGGTCATCCGCAGCACGCAATCATCGCGGCAAGCATATTGGGCAGGCGTATAAGTCGGCATAGGTAGGTCTCGTTCGTAAGGGTGAAAGTGGGTTTTGACTCGTGATTTGCAGTGTGGAGCGCGTTTGTGACTTCGACCGAGTCATCACGTCCCGTCCGTGCCGACGGATGCACTACGACCGACGGCAAGTGGGCCCGAGGGCTGCGATTAGACCCGCAGGTCCGTCGCAGCCCTCGCCCCAAATGGTTGATGCCAGTGTGCTAGAAGTGGATGGGCTCCGCTTCCTTTTTTTCCGCTCGATCAACGCCATTGGCGTCACGTCGCACGGCCAGCAGTTCCATGTCTTTGGCAAACTGCAGCAGCTCGTTGCGAAGTTGCGGTCCCACGGCCTCCGTCTGAGCAAAACCGGTAGCAACGCGTGACAGGAACGCCGGAAATTCCAGCAGCGATTCGATCTTCAACGTGCGATAAGTACGTGAAGGATCTTCGCTGCCAATCCGACTGACATCCCAATGCATACGAACTCCACCGGTCTCCGAATCAACGCTCTGCCAGACCGACACCGACAACGTGGGGGTGAGTGCAGCCACGTGGTCAGGCTGACGGGAGGCAAAGCGAGCTTGTTTGCGTAATGCTGTGAACATAAGTTCTCCATGGATTTCGCCGCTCCCAAAACAATTCCGGCATGGAATTTGGAGCGAGATACGGCGAGTTGATTGCTCCGGCGAAGACACGTATGCTCTCGCCGCAGTACTCAGCATGGATGGCATTTCACGCAACATCACCAACATCAACCACTAACTTTCCTTATGGACGGGGTGACACTCTGCCGGCGACCTACGGTTTGTTCGCTCGAACCACTTCTGCCAGCCATACAGTCTCATAACGCGAGGAAAGAGTCGGCATTCGCCGCTTTACCTCAACAGTTATCCTCCTACCAGTATTTAATGAAATGGAGAAAAGCTCTCCCTCCTGCACGGCAGAGGAGCTATTCACCTCTCGTCGCAACATGTCGTTGCCCGAAACTCCGGGGAGATGGAAGGCAAGAATATTTTTCTCAAGTAGATGCTCTGCAGCTGTCCATGCCGAGGGCGTTGTACGCGGTTCGTCGGCAACAGGAACTTGACGATGTGAAAGTTGTGCACTGTGTTTCGTCGAGGGAGGTTGGTGATACGATGCATAGCTCGACTTCACGGCGCGATGTTCAAATGGCTTTGGTCGCTCAGCAGGGCTGTAAAAGTAGTAGGACGCTATTTGATCGGTGCTTTGATTCGTTACTGGCGGGGAGGCAGGCTCCTGCGAGTCAATGGAATCGTTAGCTGACTGTCCGCCCAACCGTTCGTTGAGCTTGCGAATTTCCTGCCGAAAGCCTTTGAACGTATTCACAAACTTTCGCAACTGCTCGTCCAGCCCGGAGCCCGCTGCAGCGTGCGAATCCGCTGGTAGCACACTGAGCACGCTATAGGTTCGCTTCAACAGTAAGTGTGTGCTTTTTAAATACGGATAGAGTTCATCAATTGCGTTCGCATCCGCTGACACGAGAGCCGGAGCGGTCCGAAAGCGCGCGCCCAACTGATCGAAGACGGAAGCGAGAACAAGATAATCCTCGCGTCGGTCTCGATATTGTTCCTCCGCTGCGTACTGCCGGAACTGGAGCGCCAATGCTGCGTAGGTCGGCGTTGCGTTCGTAAGTGCCGTCAGATAAATACTGCCGACCCTACGATGCTGATGAATTCTGGAAATAAGCAACTCCGCATTGTTTGCTAGTTGGCGTGTCCGCTGTTGTAGGTGGAAAAGTGCCTCGCGCTCGAAGTGAAAATCGGTCATTAGTTCATCGCTGGGGATGTGGTCAATCGCTGCCTCCAGTGCCTGTCGCAACTCTGTCTCACTACGTTCGTAGGCTGATTGTTTTTGTTCCAATTCGGACTTCAACTGATAAGCCTTCATGAGTGGGTCGGGATTTTCATGATGCGGCGTCGAAGGTGTTGTCACTTGCTCTACACCGGCTCGCATCACTTCAATCAATCTCTCCTCATACTCGTCCTGGTCATGCGAGTTCGTCTGTGCGAGGGCACGCGAAGTTGCAAGCAGACTTGCGGATACAGCGACTACAAGGCATAGGGTGCCTTGCTTGAGAAAGTAATTAATACGAGTCATGACTTATCTCCTCACGAGTCTGACGGGGTTTACTCGCCACTCTCTTCAGCGAGGCGCCAAAGGCGTGGCGTCTCCAATAAGGGACGGGTGGATTGGGATGGTTCTGGGGGCTTCGGCAGAACCTGGTTGTAGGTTGTGGGCGGCTTGATCACCGGCGCGACGCTTCTCGACAAAGTATCTGGGTGTCGCAGTAGCGGCTTTGTCGGTCTCATCGGGCCGTCATTTTCATCCGATGGCAGACTTCTTGCAGCAATAGCTACTCCGAATAGTGCCAATAACGCCGCCTTGTGAATGTGGGCACGACAGAATTCGACGCTTCGCTGAAATCGCGAATACGGCTTGGGATTGGGGTGAAGCTCGCGCCGCCACGCATAGCGGTTAATTCGTGCGTACCGGCTCCGGAGTGGTTGGTGCAATTGGAGCGATGTTAGCAGCTCGGTCACGTTCGGACGTTTCGATCGGTCTGTGATTCCGTCCAGAAACATCCGCCGGTTCAAATCTTGGATGTCTGTCGGCAGGGACGTAAACGGAATGGTTCCCGCTTTAGGTCGGTAATCGGTGTATAACAATGAGTCAGGCCATATCCCCTGCTCGATGCGTTCGTGCAGCCGCAACGACGTACTGGAACCGGAATAAATGGCGTCGAACGGATGGATGCCCTCGCGAAGCAAGCGATGGACCAGAATAAACACCGAAAACGCGTCTTGATCTTGATCGCGTTCAACAACAGGAGTGGTCGCGCTCACGAGTTCCGGCGGCTGCATTTCCGGGCGATGCCGGTCGCAAAGAAATGTTTTAACTCCAGGAATCGTGAAATGCGTGGAGTCCATGTCAATCGCTGTGACTCGGGCATCGCGGTGAACGAGAAAGTTTTCTAGATTCACATCCCCCATGATGTGTGGTGGATTCATTAAATGGAGCGTGTGAACTAACTCAGCAATACTTATTGCCACTTTCCACCGCCACTCGCGCGTGATTGCGGAGCTGCATGAACTCGGATCGATGATTGCCTGTACCGGCAGCACTTTATGCAGTCGGGCCATGGAAAAGCCTACCAAGGCTCCGGACTGTTCGTCGTAAGCCGCTGCACGTGGCCATGCGTAAAGCGGAATACCACGCACGACAAGTTGAGGCGGAGGATTGGCAATCAGAAAGCGAATTCTTTCTGCCTCTACTTTGTCTGCGTCATTATGAATCTTGACGCATTGATCGCGGTAGAGCGGGTGTTCGTAGACAGTCGCTGCTCCACCCTGCCCAATTACCTTCGACAACAGAACGCGGTCTGTACCAATTAGGATTGCCATCTTCTACTCCGTCCGAATCATTTTGCCGCTCAA
This sequence comes from Bythopirellula sp., assembly GCA_034439695.1. Taxonomy (GTDB): domain Bacteria; phylum Planctomycetota; class Planctomycetia; order Pirellulales; family Lacipirellulaceae; genus Bythopirellula. Next base: position 7,659 of record JAWXAV010000009.1, read on the forward strand.
GGATTCGAATTCAGTGACCGTTCCCATGATGCTGCGGCTAACGATGCGCAGTGATTTCTTAAGCCATGCGAACAGCGTGGCGAAGTCCCGATCCGAGTTAAGCAATTCTGCGGGCCGCCCCTCCTGAGCGATCGATTGCAAGAATCGCATGTCGGCGTCCTTCCCCAAACCGAATAGGTAGACTTCGATTCCCTCATTCACTGCAATCTCTTGAATAGCCCGCCGGGCCTCATCAGCACGTTGGCTGTCGGAAGGAAATCCATCGGTCATCTCAATCAGCCATGAATGCCGCTGATCGACGTGGAGCACCGATTGCACGAGTTCCCGGCGAGCCCTAAGAAGCTTGATTGATTCGATGAGCCGTGTGCACACGGGCGAGCTACCGGTAGAGGTAAGCGATGGGGGTACCAACTCCATGACTGGACAGAACGGAGATGTCACACACCAGCTGTCTGGATCGGCAAAGACAGAGAATGTGGCTAGGACTGAAGAACGGATGGCAGGGTCTTGTTGCAAATCGGTAATGTACTTCGGGAGTGCCAACTTCAATTCAGTGATAGCACCAGAGCCGAATACTGATCCGGAGTTATCGAGACCGGTCAATACGATGTGCTGGGCGTCCGTCCTCGGGCGACACAGGACGCTCGGCGATAGCGCGGGAACGTCCCCGGTGTGGGACGGCATAGAATTTGTTCGATATGGAATGAGAGAGTTCATGCTAGGTTCCTGAGTTAGGTGAAGAAAACCGTTCCGCCAGATGTGCTATAAAACTCTTCAATCTGCCGAGTTCTTTCTTGAGGGACGTTAGATCGAAGGCCACGTCTGGGTTGGAAGCAATCACAGTCTCGACCCTCTGCAGATATTTGCGAATCGATTCAGATTCGCGCTGAAGATCTTCAGCGACTTCCGCACCACTGCGCTTTGCCTTCAGCGGACGGGTGCGAGGTGTGCGGGTTTTATGTGTGCGAAGTTCAGCGAGGCGCGATTGGCGGGCAGTACTTGATAGAAATACGAGTCTCTCCACTTCAGCGAGGGATATTTTACCGCTATGGGTCGCCAGGTAGAGACTTGGATCGTTTGTACGAAACACCTTCATCGCAATGCTCAGGGCACGAACTGAGACGCCGAGCTTGGCAGCGGCATGTTCGAGTGTTTCCCCTTTTTCCGCAGGCGAAGCAGCCACTCCTTTTTTCTTCCGCTGGAGAGCCGATTCTTTGAGTTCGTCGATCCACATGCCGTGGTAGCGCACCGCTGCAAGGGCGATCTTGATAGGAGTCAGCTGGCGACCGCAGCCGGCGGCACGATTCGCCTTCAGGGCATACTCAAACGGTGAAAGTTGCCCAAGATCTTCATGGCAGAGATAAATTGCTGGCAACGATAGCTGAAGCTTAAGGGCGGCATAAATCCGCCGGCGGCCGTCGAGCAGTTGGTCGTCCAATACCTCTATGGGGTGGCGTGGCCCGGATAGTTTTAAGCTCTCCACCATCGACGTAATTTCGTCGTCTGAAATCCAGAAGCAGTCGCACGCGGGATGGATATTTTCGAGAAGTGGAGACAGACTCCCGGGCGAGAGAATATGGACGACACGTGCTTCTTCGCGGTCACCGGCACCTGCCCGTACGCTGAAGGGAAGGTTCGCCGATTCAAGTTCGTGCAAAGTGTTTTTCACATTACTCATGGCGGAACCTGGGACTGAAGCGGCGATGTAACCAATCTCGATCAGGACGGGCAGGCAATAATGCACGATGCGAGGGCCGAGTTGCTGTTGTCAGCCGAGATTGCTGTCGGCGGAAGCGGCACAATCTGATCGGTCGACGATGGCAATTGCTGTGGCGTAATTGGCAGCGTATCTACGCCGAATTGCGTCGTCGAAGACAAAGGTGTGACCACGAAAAGACAAAAGCAAAGCTGAGCGGAATCTACCTCTGGGTAAACCGCTGCGCTATTGGCATAGGCGCGCTGGAGCCGATCTCGGAGCTGGACAGGAACCGACGACGGCCCCAACTGCCAGAACGGTTGTCGAATCACAACGTTGTGCGCTTCGACGTTGAGTCGATACCGGCGTTTGGCCGAGCTAACGATGAGCTCGGGGTTGCCCAATTCTTGTCGTAGCCGCTGGATGTACTTACGACTTACATTGAGGTCATCGCGATCAGAGAAGAGGTACTCCAATGACACTCCTTCCCCGCTCTCTAAGAGGGCAGCTTCGGTCAGTAATAGTAATGCGTCGAACTGCGTCTGATTGATGTAACGCGGAGCGTTGCCGACGTTAACTTTATGGCGACTGTTGAGCAGTTGGCCCGTCAACTCAAGATGAGTATGACGGCGAGAAAGTGGTTCGGTTGAGTGCATGGTGATGCCTTCAGCGGCGAGAGAGTCTCAAGGTTCCGGAGGTCACGCTCTCCATTAAATGGTACGTTGACACATTTATAATAGGACCGTGACACAATTTCTGTCAAATGAAATTCTACCGCGAAGGTTAAGAATTTTTCGGGCGTCCCCGTTGGGGGATCTTCAAGGTCTCCAGCTCGTAACCCAAAAAATAATGAGTCTCACCGAGCTTGATCCCCACTTCCCCGTTGTTGACATAGCGGTGCAGGGTGGTGCGGGCACAGTTCTTTTCCCGCTTTGCGTCGAGAATGCCGACAAGGCGGGGTTGGCGTCGCGGCGAATCGTCAACTGCGGCATCGTGAAATTCTCTAATTAAGAACTGGCTAAGTTCAGCGGGCACACACGCTAGGATCTTGAGCAGTTGCTCTTGCTCAGAGACGAGTAAGGGGCTGTTAACGATCGCCTCGACTCGTATTCGGTACCACTCCAGGTAGTCAGCGACTTCCCGACTTAACGTAGCGGCGGAAATGTCCACATGGGATGGAGTGTGATGCCCGCGAACGATCGTCGGGACCTTCAAATCGGAAAGCTCACCTCCCCCTTCTTCAATGGTCTCAGCATCGGTGCTTTTTTTGCGCTGCTCTTTGGAAGGCATCGTTCTCCCGGACGTTGTCGTTCTACTCGTCTCAGGAACGTAGCGCGAGTGCATGGTGGAAGTCAATTTTTCCGTCTGCGGAAGCAGTTGCAGAAACGCCGCCAGCGAGTTGCATTCTGCGACGACGATTTCGTCGCTGGAGACTTTGAAGTATTTCGCGAGCTTAGCGGCCTCACTTGGTAACTTGGAATGAAATCCCAATCTTGCTCGAAGCAACTTTCTCTCGGCTTGGGGAAAGGGATCGAACAATTCCGGAACTGCTTGATACAGCGTCGTCAAGTTTGCAGCGTTCGCGGTCAAGGTTCGCTGCCCCTTCGTACAGATCGTGTCCCGAAGGTCGTGCATCGCCTCTGCGAGGAGCGGATTTACGGATAACTTATCCAGGCGCTGCTGGACAAGCCGTGCGTCAATCGCATGTTCAACGTCTCTGAAGAAGTTGTCGTGGGCCTCAACGCTAAAAGTTCGCTCGGCACTGGCTCTATTGGGGGACGGCTTGGGAACCGACGCGCGAATTCGCGAACGCTTGATGGGTTGATGGGCCATAAAGACTCTCCTTCCGTCTTCTTCTGTGGATCACAAATCGTTCGCGACAGTTTAGCACATTGACCCTCAGGACGTGATCCTGAGCGGAAACTAGCCACGAAGAAACGACCTTGTCACGAGTTGGTCATCGACTTTGTAGGACAAGCGATACTATCCTCCAAAGGTCACCTGGCTTTATTGGGGAACGCCCCTCATGGACACTTGGTACACCATTAACGAACTCGTCTCGTCCCTGAAGTTGAGCCGCAGCGCGCTCTACGAGCTCGTAGCAACGGGTCAGTTACATGCACATAGGATTGGTCCGCGTGGCGGAGGTATCCGCGTTTCGCAGACCGATCTGGAACGGTTCCTAGCGGAATCGCGTCAGCCGGACGCAATTCCTACCAGAACGGCGAACGAATTCCAACGGAATCGTGTCACAGCGTTTCGGCATGTGAACGTTATCCGAGCGCTCGCCGCGAAAACTCGACGAGCGCCTCGTTAGCGAGGTGGAGGTAGCGCTCGGTAGTCGCGACAGACGAATGGCCCAGAACGAGACTGGTCATCTTGAGATCACCCGTCTTGAGAATAGCATTCGTCGCCCCACGATGCCTCAGCGTGTACGGCACGACATCGACAAGGCCAGTCCGCTTTCGAAGTCGTCGCATGCGAAGGTTGAGCGAACTGGGCGTCCACGGCTTGCCGCGAGCGTTCAGCAAGCACCGATCACCTGTGTGACGAGATTGCAGCCAGCGAAGCAACCGCTCGAACTTTGGGATCAGAGGGATGACTTTGGGTTTGCCGGTCCGCTTGGTTTTGTGTTCTGGGAGCAACGCGAGTTGCTGATCGAAATGAATATGTTTCCACTCCAACCGTGCAAGCTCGCCTGGACGACACAATGTCCACTCCATCGCCAAGAGAAAACGACGAAACGCAGCTCCGTCGCGATGATGATTCTCGCCGTTGGTCGATCGCAACAGTGTCTGGAACTCGTCGTCGGTCAGAAATCGCTCCCGGCGAAGCGGTCGAGGTTTTCGAATTCGACCGAGTTTGTGCGGCGGGATTACTCGGTTTTCGACGCCCCAATTGAAACAACGTTGGACGACGCGCAAAACGATGGCCTGCGAGGTGGGATTGAGCTTGCTCTGCAATTCGCGCGTGAACTTGGCGATGTCGAGTGGCTCAACCGTATGGGCGGGCCGCAGGCCAAACAAGTCGACCAGCTTCTGAAGCGAATAGGCGTAGGAAACGTAGGTCGAGCGGGCCAGATGTTGCTCTGCATCCTGCAGAAAATGCTCGCAGAGTCCGGCGACCGAGATGGCGCCGTTGACATCGGACAGAAGTTGCCGCTCATCGAGCAACCGCCGCAGCGCAGTCTCCGCCTGCCGCCGATTACCCTTGCCTTTAGCGAGCGTCTGGCGTGTGCCGCCAAGCTCCGTACACCATGTTCCCTTTTGGTCGTTCCACCAAACTTGCGCACGTCGAGACATACAAAAACCTCACGAATACTGACCTGATTCCTGACCAGGGGCTTCGTTTGAGGCTTCTGTTTCTCAGATCCCTTGTCGCAAGTGCAATTGCGGCAAGGGTATTATATCAGTGCTCCCTGTTGGAATCGAACCAACAACCTACTGATTAAGAGTCAGTTGCTCTGCCAATTGAGCTAAGGGAGCTGAGGAAATGCGGAGTTCGGAATACGGAATGCTCTGAGTCCAGCATTTTAGCGAACTTCGCTGCGAGTGACAGGGGGTGAGCAATTAGCTTTCAGACAGAAAGTGCGAGGAATCGGAACTGAGCCGTAGGCGCTAGCCTCGGGTTCTTTGATACTTCAGGCCCGATTCGTAAGGCACCCGACGCTAGCGCGTTGCGGCTCACATCTCTCACCGGGGCTCACTCAATTCTTGACATGCGGCGGTAGAATTCGTCTTCGAGCTTCGCGAAGTCGCTGCCGAAATGTTTAGTGAAGTCGGCGAGGCGGGCCTGTTTGTGCGCTGGGGTCAGCAGGGGCTTGTCGGCGATATCGTTCAGATAAGCCACGTACTCGTCGGTGTGCCAAGTGATGAGAAAATACGTCCAAGCCCAGGCCTCGGCGTAGGCATCGACCGCCGTACGTGAATTACGGAAGCGGCTGTCGTCGACGATCAAGCTCCGCAGCGAATCAACTCGGTCGGCATTCGCGTTATTGCGGTACAGATCCCAGCGTTCGTAGTTGACTTTGCCGATGCCGCTCCAACTGCGATTGCTGAACAGGTCAGGCGTTTCGCAAAACATGGCGAGCCCCTCGGCGAGCCAGACTGGGTTGTCGGAGAATCGCTTTTGCAAACCACAGTTGAAAGCAATTTGATGCGTCGCTTCGTGAACGATGGTGGCCACCAGCGGAGCAGCTTCGGGTTCGCTGAGCATAGCGGTGATGTCGTGCAACGAACCACGGCGTGAATCTTCTCGACGCAGGGCTTGCATCCCCGTGAGGTCGTACATCGTGATGCGATTCGATTGCAAACTGTAATAACCGATGGCCGAACCCGCGGCCGGCCCTAGCTCTTCGCGGGCATATTCGAGATACGACGCTTTATCGCCAAAGATCACCACGGCCAGCGGCGTCTCGGGTTCCTTCACGTCGCAACCGCGCTTCTGCCAGTAGGCCAAGAAACCTCTTTGCAACCGCTCGAGCAACGAGCTTGTCCACTGGGCATATTTGCGCGTTGTGTTGTAAACAATCACGTAGTGTTTGGCTTGATAGACCTGAAACCCGGGGCCCATTCCCTCGAGAAGCCTTTCGGCCAGTTGGTCCTTGTCGAGTCGCTTCAGCTCTTGAGAAGTCGTTTCTCGACTTTGAATCGTGTCAGCCATGATTTGCACCATGGCCCCCTCGTCCGTTTCCAACAACATGCTGCCGACGGAATCTTCGATCACGACTTTGCCCGAGTATTGTTTCGAGCGGCCATCCAAGTTGACCAATACGGTCTCAACCGCACTCGCGAATTGCGCTTGCAGAGAGGCTAATCCAATCAGCAGTGGGAATAGATAGCGCGAAGACATGAGGCGGTCGGCACAAATGTGAAAGGGCACTATTTACATTGTAACCCTGAAACCCGAGATGCGGTCCGGGGAAAATCGCCGGAATGGCACCGAGCGACGGAATCACCATTTCAGGCCGAATTTTTCGCCACCGCTGGGGGTGCCGATGCCTCCCTTGAGATTCTTGTCGGACTCTTTGTGGCGACGCTGGAGCGATTCGACAGGCGGGTGGGCCGGTTCCCGGGGTTCCTGCTTCGGTCGTTCAGGAGGCGGGAGTAACGCCTTGAGAGACAGGCCAATTCGCTGAGCTTCGCGGTCGAAAGAAACCACCTTCACTTCCACGTCCTGGCCTTCGCTCACCACGTCGCTGGAACGCTGTACCCGGCCGTGGCCCATTTCCGAAATGTGAATCAAACCCTCGACACCGGGAGCCAATCGCACAAACGCCCCGAACTGCATGAGTTTGGAGACGGCCCCCTTCACGCGGGCACCGATGGGGAATTTTTGTTCGGCTTCGTCCCAGGGGTTAGCGGCGAGGTCGCGATAGCCGAGCGAAATCTTGCCGGTCTCTTGGTTGATTTTTTCGATTTTCACCTTCACGGCTTGGCCGACGGTGAGCACGTCTTTGGGATGCACCACGCGATCCCAACTCAATTGGCTGACATGGATCATGCCATCCACGCCCCCCAAATCGACGAACGCACCAAAGTCTTGCAAGCTGCGGACGGTGCCTTCTCGGATATCGCCGGCAGAAAGCTCAGCGAGCAGTTTTTGCTTTTGTTCCTTGCGTTCGCGTTCCATCAAGGCGCGATGACTGAGCACCAGATTCTTGCGACTGCGATTGGCTTCCGTGATCACGCAGGTCAGCCGCTGGCCGACATATTCCTCGGCATTCTCTACGCGATAAATCGAGATTTGACCCATCGGAATGAAACCGCGAATATTGGCGACTTGGCATTCCAGGCCCCCCTTATTCGCGCCGGTGATGGTCACGTCGACGACTTGGCCATTCTGCACTTCATCCCAATTGCCGATGTCGACGGCCGCGTTTGTGAGCGAGAGTTCATAAAAACCCTGTTCGGGATTGAAACGCGACACGACGACTTCCAGTTGTGCGCCAACCTCGGGCGGAGTGGTTTTCTCGAACTGCTTGAGCGGCAGCACTCCTTGCGCGCGGCCACCGAGATCGATAAAGATATCGTCGCGATGAATACTCACCACAGTGCCGGTGATGCGGGTCTCGGAGGCCAACTCGGCACCGGTCGTGGCGACACTGGTCGAGCCCTCGATGATCGCGTCGAGCGATTCACCACCCAACGCGGCGGCGAGTTCCGCTTCTAATTCTGGTGTGAGCGCATCGCGAACATTCGGCGGGGGATAGTTCGACTTGCGGGGTTCTTCCTTGACGCCGGTGCCAGGACTCATCGACTTGGCGACAATTGGCGTATCCGCTTCGGTATCACGCTGCGAGCCGATCTGGATTCTCTCGCTAGGCCGTTGCTCACCGTCATCTGGAGCAGGTGCCGATTCCGTGGTAACAACTTGCGTGTCGCTGTCCGACGAGGTACTCGTCTCAGAATCAATTGATGGTGGGGTGTCAGTGTTCGAAGTCATGCTATTTACAACATCCTGAAGAGAATCGAGCGCAAGTGGCGACAGATTGGCCAAAGTCGCAAGTTTAACAAGCGGCACCAACTGAACGCAACTATTTTCCACGTTTATCTTTACCGCGAAACCGCAAGTTTTCCAGGGGGTGCAGGAGGATTGCAAAGTTCGCCTGAATGTAGCAGGCACACTCCGTGTGCCGAGGCGGCCGCGAGAAAACGCTGTGATTTCACCAAGGCGGTTACGGCACACGGAGTGTGCCTACTACTTTGCAGTTCTCCTGGGGGGTGCAGGAGGATTGCAAAGTCAGTTGACCCGCCAAGAAAGAGGTTTCACCGCAATCTGCGTTAATCATCGCTAATAAACGATTAGCGTCCTTTGGCGGTCGAAATTGCTGGCATTCTCTTCGAATCAAGTGATAGTCTCGACATTTCTTAACTTTTGAGGAGTTCGCGTAAGTGAAAATGGAATTTGCCGAGCTTGCCACCGTAGTTACCCGCCGAAATCGCCAGCACCCCCTCCCCTGCCGCCGTGTGGATGGCGGAGGTCATGGCGGCTGCCACGGCGGCTTCGTCGATCCCGTCGATCACGATCTCATACGCGCAATTTGCGCCTTCAACCAATTCGCTCGGCACGCGACCACGGAGCGTGGGACAAAAGGCCTCGTTCGTCGAAGCGACCATTCCTTTGTATTTGGAACCCACCTTGCTGCCGCTCCGCACCACCCCGCCGGGGAACGGCAGGATGACTCCCGACAAGGGAGCGACCGCCTCGACGGCACGGCGGGCGGCACCGAGGGCTACCTTGTCCGTCGCACCTTGCAGAATAATATTCCCGCCGGCAACCCCCTTTCCGATCCCCACTACTTCTTCGATGACAAACTCGCCATCCATCACGGGGATCCGCCAATAACGCCGCTCGCCCAGAACTTTGCTTTTTTGAAAGCCGTCGCCAAAGAAGCGCAAGTATTTGCCGAGCGGAATTTTTTCTGCCGCCTCTGGCAAACCATCGAACACGGCCGTCGTGGGGCACGTCATCAGGCACTGGCCCACGCGGTTGGGAATCGCCTTGGCCAACGCCTCGGTCGTAAATCCAAACGCCAATACCGCGGCACCGATCCGCCCGTCAGGCGTTTCCTCGGGAGGGAGATGTCGCTCGACGCCGATCTCGGCATCGCAGCCGATCACCGACGAGCCGTAGCCCGCCACTTCCACGAGTGCCGCGCGGAGCCAATAGTCGTCCGCCGCGGTGACGAGCAAGCGCACGTACCGCATCCGAAAGGCTTCGGCAAAAGTATCGACGATCAGTGTTGACCCAAGCTGCATGATTCGTGCATCATCGCACGTTTTCGCTACTGGGCAAAGACGGAATCAGAAGTTGCCACTCCCGTCGCTGTTGGTTGATTGATCGATGGACTTTCGTGTTTGGCGAAGTTTCTCGAGCAGAGCGCCCAACTTTTCGTGAACCATTCTGGTTTGCGAAACAACTAACATGCCGGGCTGCATGAGTTGGACCGTACCCTCACCACTTTCATTTGCCATCCACGTGTTGTATTCCACACTGCCCATGATGACCTGAACCAACGAGCTGTACGGATTCTTTTCGTTTCCACTAGGTTGTTGCGAATAATCGTTGACCAAATCATCAACCTGATAAACTTGGACGATCAATTTCTCGTTAGCTTTTTCCTCGGTTGTGATGAGCAGCACTTCTTCATCGACGACGTAAGTCAAATCTTCCAGCCCTTGCTGACGAAGCATCAGGTTGAGCGCCGATCGCAAGGAGATGTTTCGCAGATTGATCGTGACCTCGGTGTCGGGACTGACGGCCACTTCATCGAGTGCCACGCGGTCGAACACGATTGGTAGGTTGTACACTTCTTGGAGCTCATTGATGATTTCATTCAGAGGCTGCTCTTCGTATTGCATTGGAGCTTTGAGCGGTTCTTGTAATGCTGCTTCGATAGCCTCTTCGGATAAACCTAAGCGACTTGTATTCGTTTTGCGAGAACGACGCTCCTTACTCGTACCCTCGTCGGCTCCGAAAAGGTTGTCACCGCGACCACCATCCTCGCCGCCGTAGCGGCCTCTTCCCCCGTACGCGCCTTCACCACCTCGGCCACCTGCGCCGCCGGCATCACCATCCTCGCCATCGGCCCCATCCGCTCCTCGACCACCCTCTTGCTGCGCCGAGGCGTAATCCGAAAGTGACACCGACACAATTGCCAACAACACCAGCCACGCCCCTAAGATGACCCGCGACATAACCTGCTCCTCTCGCGCATCAAAGCGCAAACGTCGGGAAAAGAATTCGGCAGGCGTGGTTCCGGACACGCGACTGCCTCGAGCGCCCTTCAGCATACCGCCGAGGGCGGGGTCGTGTCAAAACAATTCTTGGCGAGCCAGGTTGCGTCAGCTCCCGGAGTTTTTTCACGCTGAGGCGCGGAATGGACCGCACCAAGATGGTGCGGCTATATAGAAAAGAGCGGGCGGCTGCCACTTGGCAACCACCCGCTCCAGGGAGGGGAGAAACCCGACCGGGTAGTGCCACGCACACCACCGGGCCGTCTGCTTACTAAGCGGTTCGACCGAGCGGCAGGACGAAGCGTCCGCCGCTGGTGTATTGATGACGCTTGTCGAAGCGGCACCAGGTGAGTTCAACTTCCACGGAGTGCGTACTCGCGCCACGCTTCTCGAACGTGACAATCACATGACGTGCCGTGAGTGGCACCAAGTGGTTGAACGCGATTGTGCGTTCATCCAGTTCCACGACCACCACCGTCCACGAAGCCGCGGGTTTACCCAGTTCATCGAGCGGGGTGACACGTGCTCGCAGCGAACGGTTGGGAAGTGTCTGTTGTTGAAAATCGGTCAGGTCGACAAGTTCAAAGTGTGAGTCATGGCTTTCGTCATACGCATCATCATCCAGAATCATCAAGCGCCCCCATTCACAGTCAAGGAGTCACAGTGCGATAAGCTTTTGATAAGCGACAGTTGATTTCGTGAACCGACTGCCGTGAAAGTTAAAAGTTGCCTGCCGACGGGACCCCCATCCCATCGGCAGGCGAAATTTTACGCCTCACTCTTGGGTTGTCGCCAACCCGCTGCCTCTAGAGCACAAGGAAGCAAGAGCAGTGCGTTCGGTTAGCCGTTGGTCGAAGAATCGTAAGAGGAGCCATTCCGGGATTCGTTCGATTTTTGGCTGCTGTGTTCTGAGCAAATCTACACGGCAGCGGAGCGCGGGGCGGAAGAATTTTGTGAAATCAGTACGAAATTCATTCAAGCTTTGTCAGACAACCGACAGGGTCCGCAGGCTTTATCAGTGTGCGGTGGGATCAGGTTCCGCTGCGCGGAGTTGAGGGTTGTGCGAGGGGGTGACAGGCCAATCCACGGCAGGGCGACAGAACTTGTATACATGTCATTCCGACAGGAGCTCTGCGACTGGAGGAATCTGGCTTCCACTCTCAAGCGGCGTCTATGCGAACACGGCATCACACCAGATCCTTCTGGTCGCGCCATAAAGTATGAGAACTGGCCCCTCGGGATGACACTTTCCGCAAGCGGCTAGGAAAGTTCCTTCAACGCCTCCAACACCTGCGCATCGTGCCCATCCACCTGCACGCGTTTCCAGACTTGCGCTATTTTGCCAGTGGCATCGATCAGATAGGTGCTGCGTTGGATGCCCATCGAGATCTTGCCGTACATGTTCTTTTCGCGCCAAGCGCCATACTTCTCCGTGACCTTGTGATCGGTATCGGCCAGCAGCGGAAAATTCAGTTTGTACTTATCGCGGAACTTGGCGTGACTGGCCACATCGTCGGCACTCACCCCCAGCACCACCGCACCCGCCTTCTTGAGCGGTGCCTGGGCATCGCGAAAGGCACAGGCCTCCTTGGTGCAACCGGGAGTGTCGTCTTTCGGGTAAAAATAGAGCACGACGGGTTTGCCGGCAAAGTCACTCAGGCGGACCTTGCTGCCGTCATCGGCGGTGAGTGTGAAGGCGGGCGCTTTTTGGCCGGGTTCGATCCAGTCGCTCATGGTGTGATCCTTTGCGATAGTTTCGTGTCTGTGATGGTTTGCAGGGAATTTTACCGCGACTCAGCCCCCTGTCGATCAGCGACGAGTCGGGCTACAATGGTGGACTTTCCGTAACCGCTCGATTCACTACAGAGTTAACCATCGTCGAAACCCTCCCCAACACCGAACGTGCCGCCGAGCGCAGCTTGCAGCTCGCTTTGGCCGCTGCGCGTACCGCCGACGAAAACCGCGGGCAGGACATCGTCGTGCTCGACATGCGTTCGATCACGCCCGTGTTCGATTATTTTGTGATCGCCACCGGCAATAGCCGCCGCCAGTTGCACGCGATCAGCGAGGAAATCGACCACTGCCTGGAACAAGAACTTGGTGACAAGCGGATGGGCATCGAAGGTTACAGCGAGAGCCGTTGGATTCTGCTCGACTACGGGACGGTGGTGATTCATCTGTTTGATGAAGAGACCCGCGAGTTCTACGCGCTCGAGCAATTCTGGGGTGCGGCCCAAAAAGTGCCGCTGCCGTTTATTAAGGCAAGTTCAGGGCCGAGCGCGGGTTCGGGCGATTCTGAGTAATTCTCGCTAAGGCGCGAAAGCGCAAAGTTAGCCGCGAGAGTTGGAATGACCCATGCAATCTCTCCAAAATTGCTAGCTAAACCGTGGCTGTCACTATCGCTGATTTTTACACGAAAGTGTTATAGTCTTTCCTTGGCGACTTCGCGCCTTGGCGAGAGATACAGAAGGTTCAAGACAACAGACCATGAACATCCAGGCCGAACTGCGAAATCGATTTCGTGCAGCGCTTTTGGCGATAGATCCCGCCGCTGGCCAATTCGCGGAGATGGTGCTCCCCAGCCAAGACGCCAAGTTCGGCGACTATCAGGCCAACTGCGCGATGCCCTTGGGCAAGCAACTCGGCAGGCCGCCGCGCGAGATTGCCCAACAGTTGGTCGCAATGCTCGATTTAGCCGACATCTGCGAGCCACCGGAAATCGCGGGGCCGGGATTTATCAACCTCCGCCTCAAGCAGGAATTTTTGATTCCTCAACTCCAGCAAATGCTGAGCGATGAAACCCATCTCGGCGTAGCGCCCTCCGCAGAGCCGAAAACAATCGTCCTCGACTATTCCGCGCCGAATGTCGCCAAGCCGATGCATGTGGGGCACATTCGCTCGACCGTGATTGGTGCGGCCCTGTATCGCGTGCTCAAGGAATTGGGGCACCGCGTGATTAGCGATAATCACATTGGCGATTGGGGCACGCAATTCGGCATGATTATTTATGGCTACAAGCATTTTGTTGATGAAGCGGCTCTGGCCAAGCAGCCGGTCGCCGAATTAAGTCGACTTTATCGTCTGGTAAATCAACTTGTCGAATATCATGCCGTCAGCGACTATTTTTTACCTTCCCTTGAAGGAAAAATTGACGCTCAGAAAAGTCGTATAGCAGTACTCAAGGAAGACTCCAATCTCGATGCAAATGAACGCAAAAGGCGTTTGCAAGCAGCCGAGAATGTCCTGGCCGAACTGCATGCAGAAGAAGTTGACTTGAAAAGTAAAGTAGCAATTGTGGCAGAGAATCCAGAGTTGTATAGCTTGGCATGGCAGCATACCACCGTTCGTTCTGAAATTCTCGCCGAAACGGCCGCGCTTCATGCTGGCGATAAAACGAATCGAGAACTCTGGGAGCGGTTCCTGCCAGCCTGCTTGGAAGCCAATCAGCGGATTTATCGTCGGCTGGGCGTGACGTTTGATCTTTCGCTCGGCGAAAGTTTTTACGAAGACCGTTTGACCGGTGTCGTCGCTGACCTCACGAAGCACGGCCTGGTCACCGAGAGCGACGGGGCCAAGTGCGTGTTCCTGGCGGGAATCGACGCCCCGTTCATCGTGCAGAAAAAGGATGGGGCGTTTCTCTACGCCACGACCGATTTGGCCACGATTCAATTTCGGGTCGAAGAATGGTCTCCCGATGCGATTTTGTACGTCGTCGATCATCGGCAGTCGCTCCATTTCGAGCAACTTTTCGCAACGGCGCGATTGTGGGGTTACGATAAGATTGAACTCGAACACATCAGCTTCGGCACCGTGCTCGGCGAAGATGGCCGGCCCTACAAAACACGCTCCGGCACGGCGGTGGGCCTCGATGGTTTGCTCGACGAAGCGGTGGAACGAGCTTATGCGATTGTCTCGGCCAACGACGACGCTCGCGCGGAACCCCTGCTCTCCGCCGATGAACGGCAACAAGTGGCCGAGCGAGTGGGCATCGGAGCGATCAAATACGCCGACCTCGCCCACAATCGCACGAGCGATTACGTGTTTAGCTACGACAAAATGCTCGCCATGCAGGGGAACACCGCCGCCTACATGCAGTACAGCTACGCCCGCGTGAGCAGCATTTTCGCCAAGGGCGCGGTCGATGTGGCCACGTTACGCAAAAAGGGCGGAGCGCTCAAACTCGAACAACCCGCCGAGCGTGCGTTGGCACTCTCACTCTTGCAGTTGAGCGAAGCGCTGGAGCGAGTTGCCACTGACTATCGCCCCAATCACCTCACGGCGTATTTGTTCGACTTGGCGAGCAAGTATTCGTCGTTCTTCGAGAATTGCCCGGTCTTGAAAGCAGAAAGCGACGAATCGCGCACCAGCCGTTTGCTGCTGTGCGATCTCACGGCCCGCACAATCGCCCACGGCTTGCATTTGCTGGGGATTCAAACTGTCGAGCGGATGTGATGTCCAGAGCATTACGAGTCTCCGACTCGTGAAGTTACGACTCGGAGAGTCGTGCCACACTCCGCTCACCGCAGCAAGTCCACCGAGAACGACGTATTTCCCGCGACCGGCAGAACGGGGGTGAAGCGCTGCTGACGCGACTCCTTGGCACCTCCCCAACAGAAAAGTTCCATGCCCAGGTAGGCATCGACCGTGCCGGTGTCGGCGGGGGTCATGAAATTCGCCTCGCCAAAGATCGCGCAGTAATCGTTGAGTGGCACGAACACGTCTGTGCCGTAGACGAACGCTTCGTCTTGGGCCGGCAGATCACCCAGGGCGATGTTGGCTTCGCTATGTCCCTCGGCGACACCAAACCAGCAACTCAGTTGCACGAGGTTCGGATAGGTGTGCTTGTAGTAGACGCTTCCCTGGTTGATTGCACGCAAGGTGACGGGGACGCCGCCAAAATCGCCCTGGTCGTCGTCCGTATGTACGGCGGATTTAACGCCGACTTCGTTGGCATCGCTCAACTGATAACCGACGAGTCCCCGGCATTGGCTAAGTGAGAAATCGTCGTAGTAATCTTGATACAGGAAGTCGTAGGCGGCGGCCCATTTCCAGCCTCCTGGGGTGCGCTGAAAACAACCCAGTGTGGAAAAACTTTGGGTGCGCGAAGTCGTCCCTTCGACCCGTTCCATGACTTGCACGGCATTGGCAGTGGCGTTGATGGCCGTGCCGACTTGCAAGCCGATCCCGCTTTCTTCCAGCAAAGGCACACCCCAATTCACGGCCGACCGTCCGCCAAAATGGGCGTTGATGCCGAAGTCTTGCGGCTGCTTGGAACCCTCGTAACCCAGAAACAGCGACAACGTCTCACGCCAATCGTAGCGATCCCCCGCAGGCCCCCAGCCACGATGACCGCACAAGGTCACATCGCAATCCGCGTTCGCTTCCGCGAGTGGGGTGGCCGATTCAGCAGAGTACAGCGCGGTATCAACGCTGGGCAGTTCGCGCAATTCTTGTCCGTGTAAAGAGCAGGAAACAACGAACATCAACGCGCAAGCAGAAAAAAAGCGCGGCATGAATAATCTCCCTCGGAGGTCTCTGCCTCCTTCGTTCCCAACGAAAGAGCATGAGTTATCTACTTGTTTCGGAAGCTAATCATTCATGTCATGACGATTCAACTCAGCGTATCGCCTGCGGAAGCCAGGCAAACTTTGCGCTGTGGCCTGTCGAATCAGATTTCGGCGACAAGTTTGTCGATGGCTTGCATTTGAGTCTCGACGCGATTCTCAAATTCGCGCCGTTCGAGCCAAGTCCGTAGTGCGGCATAAGATTCCGCGCAGATAGCAGTGCCAGCATCGCCGCCCATAATCGAAAAGATTTTTTCCAGCGGCATGCCGTCACGATAGGGCCGCGCCGCCGACAGCGCCTCGAAAATATCTGCCACCGCGAGCAGCCGGGCAGCCACGGGCAGTTCACCGCTGGGGATGCCGCGATGATATCCCCGGCCATTGAGTTTCTCGTGATGCGACGCCGCCAAATCACCTAAATCCTGCAAGCATTCCACGCGGCTCAGAATTGTCTGGGTGTGGTGTGTGTGCTGCTTGAGAGCGTCAAACTCCGTGTCGTCGAGTTTCCCCGGCTTGTCGAGCACAAGATTCGACACGCCGAGTTTGCCGACATCATGCAAGAGGCCCATGCGATGAATGGTGCTCAATTTTTGCGGCGAATGCCCGAGCACTTCGGCGATGCCCACGGCGATATCGGCCACGCCCGAAGAATGTTTGTAGGTCCAGGGGCTTTTCGCATCGACCACCGAAGCAAAAGACTTGGCAATGCGGTCGAGTTGTGCTTCGTCGCCAGTGCGAATTTCGTCGGCGGGTTCGTACACGGAAACCTGCAAGTGCGGATTCGGTTTGCAAACCATTCGCCAGAAGTCGTAATCATCACGCAGCGCAAGAAAGGCGTCGACCAATTCCGGCTCGAACCACCGTCCACGACGCTCTTGAGCGATGTCAATCGCAGCGGTGAGTCCTTGCATACTGAAAAAGACTTCCAGCGTTTGCGCAAGACCCATGATACGGGCCAAGGGGGAAATCGCCGTCCCTTTGATGCCTTGTGGGTGGCCCTTGCCATCCCAATGTTCGTCGAGTTGATGAATGGCCGTGGCGGTGGCTTCGGTGAAGCCGAGTTGCCTGGCGATATGGGCTCCTCGTTCGCAACGCGTCTGCACCAGCTTCTGCGGACCCTTGGGGCCTTGGAGTGCCAACGAAACAAGCTTGAGCAGTTTCTCCAACGGAGTGCTTTGCGGGGCGACTTGCTCGCGCACAAATTGCATGCTCGCCGACATCTTCGACCAGTCGACGGTTTTCAGATCGCGCTTCACGGTGCGGTCGTCCGCGCCGAACAAATAGCACATCTTGGCGGCATTGCTGGAGCAGCCCAAATCTTTTAGCAGCAAGGCGTAGAACAGCGACGACTGATCGAACGACGGGAGCCCAATCTGCTGCGCGATGCGCATGCCGATCAAACAGGTGCGCGCCGCGTGACCTTGGGGTTGGCCTTCCGTGATGTCGAGCGCGTAGGACAGCGCGGCGATTACCTCCGAAATGCGAACCATGCCAGCCGTTTCAGGTGCTTTTGGAACTGCGGAGTCGAGCGTCGGTATTGGTGTCAGAGCGGTGGGAATCATGAGTCTCTCGGAGCAAGAAAATATAAGACATCGCTGTACGCTCAAGCCTAGGTCGAGAGAATCTTGAAAAACACACTCTTGCACGCCGAGGTGCATGCAATGGTGACAATGTGACCCTTACAATCGTCAGATTCCGGTGAGAATCCCGTCAGATGACGGGGGAACCTCAGCTAACTTCCTAACTTCACCGGGCGGGGCTTTCTTTGCTTCGGCCGCAGTTCGCCGCCAGAGTCCGATCGTGCTCCGCCAGGCCAGGGGCCGACGTCGGACCGTTCGGCCCACGCCTCCCACGCGGTGATCAGTTCGTTGGCCAACTCCGGTTGCTCGGCGATGAGGTTCCGTTGTTCGGTGCGGTCAGCCTCGATGTCGTACAGCTCCCAGGGCTCTTTGAGTTTCATGACGGCCTTCCACTTGCCACGACGAATGGCACGATTGCCCTCATGCTCCCAATAGATCGGGTTGGTTCGCTCGAGCGGCTCGCCAGCCAAGGCAGGGCGGAGGCTCACCCCCTCCATGGGCTGGATCGCGTTGCCTTTGTACTCGGTTGGGTACTTGGCACCGGTGACATCGACGACGGTCGCCATGATATCAACCAAGTGGCCGGGTTGACGCTCCAGTTTGCCCTGGCGTTCTGACGCGATTCCGGCAGGCCAATGAGCAACTAGAGGGGTCGAAATACCTCCTTCATGCGTGAAATGCTTGTAGCGTCGCAAAGGCGTGTTGTTGAGCGTCGCCCAGCTTTGGCCTAAATAGACATTCGAGCGTGCGCCGCCGGGGTTCTGGCCTTGGTAAATGCCGTTGGGGCCCGACTCGGCATTACCGCCGTTGTCGGACAGGAACAGGATGAGTGTGTTCTCCAAGGCGTCCCGCTCTTTGAGATGCTTGACCAACTTCCCGACGTTCTGATCGAGGCGGTCGATCATCGCTGCGTAAATTGCCATCATGTGGTCGAACCGCTCGCGCTCCTCTTCGCTGAGTTTCTCCCAATCGGGAACATCAGGCGGAATCTCGCTTAGCGGCCAGGCGGAATCAACGACGCCGAGCTCAATCTGCCGACGGTGCCGCGCTTCGCGGAGTTTTTCCCAGCCCTCCAGATATTTGCCGCGATAGCGCTGGATATCCTCTTTGGGTGCCATGAGTGGGAAATGGGGTGCACATTGGGCCAGATACAGAAAGAAAGGTTGCTCGGCTTCGAACGCCTCGTCGATGAACTTCAGGCCCCAATCGGTCCATAGATCAGTGCTGTACCACCAGGGGCCAAACAGCGGGTCGTCTTTCATGATTAACTTGCCATTGAGAAATAATTCCTTTCGTTCGGGCTGCTTGCGGAAGTAAATGCCGCCGACTGGGGAATTCAGCGAGCGGTCGAAGCCCTGCTCCCACGGAACCGTGCCGTGCTGCTGTCCTAGATGCCACTTACCGGTCATGCAGGTGAAGTAGCCGGCTTGTTGCAGCACTTCGCCGATGGTGACGCAATCGTCGCGCAGCCGGCCGGTGGTCCCTAGGGAATCTTTGTGGACTTCGTTGTCCAGGTGTCCCATGCCGGCCTGATGGGGATAGAGGCCAGTCATGAGCGAAGCGCGCGTGGGGCTACACCTGGCGGTGTTGTAGAACTGGGTGAAACGCACACCGTTGTTGGCGAGCGCGTCGATGTTGGGCGTCGGAATCTCGCTGCCGTAACAGCCGAGGTCAGAAAAGCCCATGTCGTCAACGAGGATGACAACGATGTTGGGTCGGTCGGAGGTGTTTGCCACCGTGGCGGCTGTGGTGGGCGATACAGAGACTAGCAACGACAGCAGGTTACTGAGGAGCAATTGCCGAGACATCGTGGATTTTTTCCTCCATGCGCGGAGCGCGACCGGCGGTCGCGGCTAGATCAATAACTGGCTTAACTCGCCGCGGAGCTTTCAAACTTGCCAAAAACCATGCGGCCGGCACTGGTTTGCAACACGCTCGTCACGTTGGCGATGATGTTTTGATTGACGTAGTCGCGCCCCCCTTCGATAACCACCATCGTGCCATCTTCGAGATAGCCCACCCCTTGGCCCGGCTCTTCGCCGGCTTTCATGATGCGAACTTCGAGGTGATCGCCGGGCAGGAAAATCGGCTTGAGTGCGTTGGAAAGATCGTTGAGATTGATGACCCCCACATTATGCAGCTTGGCCACTTTGTTAAGGTTGTAGTCGTTGGTGACGACTTTGCCTTCGAGATGTTTGGCCAGCAGCACCAGCTTTTGATCGACCGACTGGCCGGCGAATTGGGGCAACTCGCGGTCAAAGATTTGCAAGTCAACTTTGGGGTCTGATCGCAAGCGATTGAGGAGATCGAGACCGCGGCGTCCCCGAGCCCTTCTTAAACGGTCACTGGAATCGGCAATGCCTTGCAGTTCAGCGACGACAAACTGCGGCATGATCAACTGGTTATCGATGATGTGCGTCTCCACCACGTCGGCGATGCGACCGTCGATCACGACGCTGGTGTCGAGAATGTAAGGTTTGAGTCCCTTGATTTCCTTGGCGAACTCAACATACGGAATGATGAACCGGAAATCATCCTTGGTTTGCATCAGGATGCTGATACATGTGTAACACATGACCATGCCCAAGATGACCGGCATCCATTGCGCGAGTAGTGTGCCCGAGCGAGGGAGCATCGGGCTCAGAGCAAGCTGCAACACGTAAGTGAGCAACAAGCCAATCAAAAGTCCAAAATAAACAGCCGTAATGGTGTCCAGCCGTTTGCGGCCCGCGAGCACGTCGATGGCGATCACCCCGACGGCCAGCAATACCAGCCCGCCAAACACCAGCCAAGGAATCAGGGCCGAATCGCGCGAAAGCTCGTCGGAACTGATGAGTTGAAAGCCGATACCTGCCGCCACGAGGACAAAAAAGCAGCGTAAGATCACCAGAGCCATAGATGTATCGGCAATGTTTCAGGATGATTAGCGCGGGCGTTTTGTTGGAACAATCGACGCCGGCACCGGATAATAATTCTTGCCCCAGGTCAATTCTAACACGCCGACAATGGCGAGTCAGCCCTAAAGCATCTCACCTCGTTGTTGTCCCAAGGCAAACCGGTCGGTCATGCTGGCCAAATAGTCGCAAACGGAGCGCGAAACGCCATCTGCCGCCAGGCGTGATTGATATTTCTGCGGCAGAGTTTCGGGTTTCGCGGAAAAGCGAGCGAAAAGCTCGCGAATCGCCTGCTCAGCCACGGCTCGCTCGGCCAACACATTGGGATGGCGATAAACATGCTCAAACAAAAATCGTTCGAGTTCCGACTTCTTTACCATGATTTCGGCCGAGGGGGCCACAACCCGTTGAGATAAGGCAAGCACTTGCGAAACGCTACTGATCTTCGCCGCCTCCAGCCGCTCTTTTGTGCTTTCCACGAGATCGCTCACCAGATACTCGATCAACCGATGAATCACGGCCCGGCGCAGGCGTTCCGTATCGAGCGCCTCGTACCGGGCACGCACTTCATCGGCCGCTTGGTGCCAGAGTGGGACGGCCAGCAAGTCTTCCAGCTCCAGCAAGCCCAACTCCAGGGCATCGTCGGCATCGTGCGTGTCATAGGCAATGCTATCCGCCGCGTCGACGACTTGCACTTCCAAGAGAGGTTGCGGTTCCAACACAAAGCCATGTTTGTTGGCTCGTGATTGCTGACCCGACAGCACTTCTTGCGAGAGGTTCAAACCAGGAAACTCGGGATACCGCGTTTCCAACAAGGTCGCAATGCGCAGCGCATGCTGGTTGTGATTGAACCCACCACAATCGCGGCAACACTCGGCGAGCACTGCTTCGCCGGCATGGCCGAACGGCGGATGCCCGATGTCGTGCATCAACGCCAAGGCCTCGATCAAATCTTCGTTTAAGCGCAGCTCGCGGCCAATCGTCCGGGCAATTGAAGCGACTTCCAATGTATGTGTTAACCGCGAGCGATGATAATCGCCCAACTCGCCGGTGAAGACTTGCGTCTTATGGGCCATGCGACGAAATGCGCTGCTGTGGATGATGCGGTCACGATCGCGTTGGAACGGTCCTCGATAAAGGTGCGTCTCTTCGGGATGCTCGCGACCAGCGGTGTCGGCACTGTGCATGCCAAACGGCGCGAGCAAGGCAGCTTCGCGCTCGAGGGTCGACGCCGTGACGAGATTCTCACGAGCCATGTTTGACCTCGCCAGACGCTGAACTAACCATCGCTTCCCAGAGGGCTTCGAGCGATTGAGAAATCACCCGCGTGCCAGCCACGGTGGGCATGAAATTATTGTCCCCCGACCAACGCGGCACCAAATGCCAATGCAAGTGCCCCGGCACACCCGCCCCCGCGACGCGGCCTAGATTGAGCCCGATGTTAAAACCCTCGGCGGCGATTAGCTCTTGGAGAACTTTCGTGAAATGACCCAGGGCCGCCATCGCGGCCAAGTGTTCGGCTTTCGTGAGATCGCTCAAGTCAGCCACATGTCGCAACGGCGCGACCAACAAGTGGCCGTTGTTGTACGGATAACGATTGAGAAGCGTGACGCTGTGCTCATCGTAAGCCACGACCAGATTCTGTCGATTCGCGGCAAGAGTGTTGGAGTATTCCCCGGCGGCACGACATAAGAAACAGCCCTGGTTGGCACCAGCTTGCCAACTATTGGGCATAATCTGGGTTTCACTGCTCTGATCACCAGACGCTACCTTATTGCCCGGCGCAATGTAACTGATCCTCCAAGGTGCCCAAATTCGCTGCTCGTCCACCAGTAATTTCCTTTATTGGCCATGCTATCTCATACGCTTCTTACGGGAAATCTAGGCCGAAGGGACGAGCGAAGCAAGACCGGCAAATTAGGTGGGCTGGTGCTAGAGTGAGCGAGCACGCATAATCCCCGCCCCTATCTGGTTTTCTAAATTGGGCTGACTATGCGCTTTCGCGTGCAACTCGATATGTTCGCCGGTCCGCTGGACCTGCTCTGGTATTTGGTGCGCAAACAGGAACTCGACATCCTGGATATCCCTATCGCGCGCGTCACCGAGCAATATCTCGAACTGCTCACCGTGCTGGAGGTGATTGATGTGAATGCCGTCGGCGATTTTCTCGAGCTCGCGACGCGACTCATGGAAATCAAGTCCCGATTAATGCTGCCCCGCCACGAAGAAGAAGAGTCGGAACAGCAAGTCGAAGACCCCCGCCACGACATCGTGCAACGACTCCTGGAATATAAAAAATACAAGGATGCCGCGAGCATGTTGGCCGAGCGCGGGCAGCTTTGGCAACAACGCTTTTCTCGACGGACCAACGACGTACCCGCCAGCGGGGTTGATCCTGCCGAGCAAGAGATTCACGAAGTCGAGCTGTGGGATTTGGTGAGCGCCTTCGCCCGTGTGATCCGCGACAACGCCGCCGCCAAACCCTCGGCGATTCGCTACGACGAAACGCCGATTGAAGTTTACATGGAGCACATCCGCACGCGGCTGGCCACCGAGACCACGTTCGCGTTCACCAGCCTGTTCCAGCCGGGCATGATTCGCTCGCAAATGATCGGCATCTTCCTGGCCGTGCTGGAGCTTATTCGCCATCACCATGTGCGGGTCGAGCAGCCCGACCTCTTCGGCGAAATCTGGATCACCACTTCTCAAGGTCAAGAGGCCGACCACGAAAAAACAGACCAAGCGGCATAACGGCAATATTTAGCAGCGGAATTTGTTCCGCTTGACCCGCTGCAAGCAGCGGGGCTAAATGATGACTCGATTACAATCCTTCCCGAATCGCCCCGCTCCCTTTACGATGGAGGATTCCACCAACGCCTCCGCCGTAAAGTTCTTTCATGATCGACAACGCTCCCTTCCAAACGCTCACCCACGATGGTCTCACGATCGAGGGTTATTCCCGCGCGGCCGTGCAGAGTTATTGGCGGGTTCCGGAGCTGAAAATCGGTTTCGATCTCGGTGCCCAGCCCTGGTCGTTCATGGGGACCGAAACGTGGTTCGTGTCTCATGGCCACTTGGATCACATCGCGGCGCTGCCCGTTTACGTGGCCCGTCGGCGGATGATGAAAATGGAGCCGCCGCGGATTTTCATGCCCGAGGAAATGATCAACCCTGCACACCGCATTTTGCGGTTGTTCACGAAGCTCGATCGGGGACGGATGCCTTGCGAATTGATTGCCATCCGCCCAGGTGAGGAAGTCGAACTGAATCGCGAGCTGGTTGTCGCGGCTTTTGCCACGAAGCACACGGTCCCATCACTCGGTTATTTGGTCTGGGAGCGGCGCCATAAGCTCAAGGCCGAGTACCAAGGCCTCAGCGGCGAACAGATTCGTGATATTCGCCTGGGCGGGCAGGAAGTCACCGAGGAGCAGCGCAAGCCGCTCTTGGCTTATCTAGGCGACACGGCCCCGGCAGGACTCGACAATTGCCCCGCGATGTACGAGGCCAAGATTCTGATTTGCGAAATGACGTTCGTCTCTCCCGAGCATCGTAAGGAGCGCATCCACAAATTCGGCCACATGCACCTCGACGATTTCGTCGAGCGCCAGATGCGATTCAAAAACGAGCTCATCGTTGCGGCCCACCTCAGCACCCGCTATCACGAGAGCGCCGTCCGCCGCCACGTCGAACGGGCATTTCCCGACATGATGGGTGGTCGGCTGAAATTGTGGCTGTAATCGCTCATCGAAACCTCAGAAAAAGAAACACTGGCCAAGAATCGTTGCCGATTTAGTGCCACTATTTTGTTATAATGGCACCCGCGCGGCTGCTGTGCGCTTTGAAGTTACGGTTTGTCTCAAAAACTGCACGAGTATCGCTAACTGAGCCGCAAGGCGCAAGCCGCGGGTTCTTAATTTTAAGACGCACCACCAAGAACCCGACGCTAGCCCACCCAGAGGGTACCCGGGCGGCTCAGGTTTTAAGACAAAACCTAAAACGAACGCAAAGACGGCTTACCATTCTGGGATCATGCCGAGCAGAAAAATGACGCATAAAAAAGAGAATTCAACTGCCTTGCCTGGACCAATATTCCCCCCAATTCGTCCACGGGAAAAGTCAACTCACGCGGATTTATTCGGAAGTAGTAAAAATCGCCAGGGACAAAAGGAATGAGTTTTGGAAAAGAAGTTGGGTCCCCGCCAGCAAGGACAAAACGGACAAAAACAACCGCGTGATTCCTGGGCGTGCAGCGACTCTCTTGGATAGACGAGGCCAATTAGGCGACCAATTCCAAGCAAGTTGCTTCTTGCCGCTGGCTCCCCTAATCTGTGGAGATGGGTCAGGTGCCTCAAAGCAAATAGTCTCACCGATAAAAAGGATGACACACATGCGCCCGCACTTTTCTTTTCGCCACCTTCATGGGATCGCCTTTGCGATTTTGCTCGCTTCTATTGGCGATGCAAGCGCTCAAGGCTTCAAGTTCCTCGAAGTGAAAGTCCTCGACCCCGACGGCAAGCCGATGACCGATGTGGCGGTCGAGATCAGCCTCAACGGCATGTCGTTTCCCATGCCGACGAATGACAAGGGCATGGTGTCGCTCAACGTGCCGAGTGGCGGCGACAGTCGCGTGGCAGTCGCGGTCAAGCACGACGGGTATCTGGCGCAAGGAGCTTCCTGGGAACCTGGCGAGTCGGTCCCCACAGAGTTTACGTTTCCCATGAAGAAGGGGGTGCCGATTGGTGGCATTGTCCACGACGAAGAAGGGCAGCCCATTGAAGGGGTCAAGATCGAAGGGATCATGATTTTTCAGAACAACACGCAACTTCCTGGCAAGGGAAAGTTGCAGCCGTACTTCAACGGCGAATTGGCCACCACTGACAAGGACGGTCGTTGGCGGGTAAACTCGGCACCAGAAGAGAAGCTCGAATTGCAATTGAAGTTTAGCCACCCTGAGTATGTGAGTGACCAGGGCTACGGTTTTCGGGGGGGTACATGGGAAGAACTACGCTCGCTCGAAAAGATTGTCGTGCTGGAGAAGGGGCTTGGGATCGGCGGCACAGTCGTCAATGCCGATGGTAAACCGATTAATGGCGCGAAGGTGGGGCTAGGCGGGGACTATGTCAACGACGACATGATCACGCGCACCGATGCCGACGGCAAGTACCGCCTCAATAACGTGCAGGCTGGCAACAATATGCTTACCGTGTTCGCCACCGGGCACTCTCCCGATTTGCGCAATGTGGCCATCGTCCGCGACATGGAGGCGGTCGATTTTAAGTTGGAGCCGGGCCACAAGGTGACGTTCAAAGTGGTCGATCCCGACGGCAAGCCGGTGCCGGGGGTCGGCATCGCGGCGGATACTTGGCGAAATACGCGAAGTCTGATGACCATGGCTGATCGCGGCTCTACGGATGCCGAGGGGCTGTGGAGCTGGGAGAGTGCCCCCGCCGACGAAGTGCAAGTCGATATGTTTTGCCGAGGGTATATGTCGGTGCGTGGACAGAAATTCGCCCCCCGTGAAGAACCTTATGAAATCACCATGCCAAAGGCGTTGAAAGTGACGGGCAAGGTTGTGGACGCCGAATCGGGTGAGCCGATTAAGCAGTTCCAGGTAATTGAAGGCCTAAGATTCAATTCAATTAATGAAGGGCCACACTGGCAACGACACAATGATCAAGCGGGGAGTGATGGCAGTTACATCAAGGAGTTTGGCGAACCTTACGAAGGCTATCTCATCCGCATAGAAGCCGAGGGGTATCGGCCTGGGGTTTCACGGCTCATCAAGAGCGACGAAGGCGAGGCAAGCGTTGATTTCAAACTGGAAAAGGGAACCGGCCCCACCGGCATCGTCAAGGGTGCCGACGGCAAGCCGGTGGCGGGTGCCGAAGTGCTGATGACTAGCTCCGGCAGGAACCAGCTTTCTATTTCCAACGGCAGAAATCAACGACAGTCGGATACGATTCAGACAGTATCCGATGACAGCGGCAAATTTACCTTGCCGTTCGCGGATGCCGACTTGAAAGTGGTTTGCTTGAGTGATGCCGGCTGGGGCGAACTCGATGCCACCGCCGAAAGTGACAACCTAGAAATCGTCTTGGAACCGTGGTCCAAGCTGGAGGGAGTGGTCATGCGTGGCAAAAAGCCGCTCGCGAATAAACAAGTCAATTTGAATTATCAACAAGAGAATTACCAACGGAATCGTCCCCAGGCCTATTGGTCCTACGGCGTGGCAACGGATGCGGCCGGAAAGTTTGTGCTTGATCGCGTGCGGAGTGGATCATTCAATCCAGGTCTCATGGTCCCTTACGCCGACACGGGGCGCGGCGGCATGATGTCGACCAATTCTCACACGGAGTTTGTCGAGTTGAAGCCGGGCGAAACGGCCACCGTGCAACTCGGCGGCAAGGGTCGGCACATTAAAGGTCAGATGACCGTGCCGGAGGGTTTTGCTGGCAAGGTTTCTTGGAAGATGGGGGCGGTGCAAATCTATGAGCAAACAGCGACGCCCAATGCCCAGGGAGTGTTTCACGCCCTCGGCCGCGCGCTGGCCCAGGCGACCAACCACGTGCCAGCGGCTAAACAGACTCCCGCGGCACAATTCCGCCGAAGTTACTCGGCAGCCTTCGACGACCAAGGGAATTTTGAAATCTTTGACGTTCAGCCGGGAAGTTACCAATTATCGGTGACGATTTACGAATTGCCGGGGGCACAACAAAATTGGAATCCGGTTGGGAATCTCAACCAGACGCTCACGGTACCCGAGGGGGCGGAAGGAGACGTTGTCGATCTCGGCAAATTCGAGTTGAAAATGGTTCAGCCAGCACCACCAGTTCAGGCATCTGGAGTGACAGGCACGTTTCGATTGACTCCAGTTTTGCCGCAGCCGGCGGAATAACGACGGAAATAGGTCATTCTGAAAGGAGTTCGACGACTTGAAGAATCTACGTTCCAACTTCCCACGCTTTCCATCCGTGAGAGGACTGTCAGCCAGATTCCTCGGTCGGCAAGCCTCTCTCGGAATGACCTTTATTTAAGTGCCCCTCTGCTTCCTCCGCTCCCTCCTGTAAAATCTGGATTGGAAACTTAGCCACGCAAACAACCGATAGCTTTCTCTCAAATGAATCTCCGCCAGACGATTTGCTTCAGCTTTTCACTCTTGTTCATTTTGCTTATGACCATGAGCAGTTCAGCACAAGAGGCAGCGCAATTTCGCTATATCGAGATCAAGGTACTCGACGAGCAGGCGAAGCCACTTGTCGACGCGCAGATTGATGTGACGATGTCCGGAACGGAGTTTCCTCTCACGGTCGATAAGGAGGGTATCGCCACGCTGAACTTGCCTGGCGATGCGGAATTTCTGCTGCTCAAGGCCAGCGTCCCGGGCCACATTCCTTTGGAAGTCCGTTGGCACCAGCAGCAGCTCCCGAAGGATTTCACGTTCACGATGTCAAAGGGTCAGCCGATTGGCGGCTTCGTTCACGATGAGCGCGGCAAGCCGATTGCTGACGTTAAGGTTGAAGGCCTGTTGGTTTCGTCGCACGTCGGCACGGACGGAGAAGTGTATCCAGTTATCGGCGGTGAACTTGCTAAGACCGATACTCAAGGCCAATGGCAGGCCAATATGGCTACCTCAGAACCACTGGAGATGCGGCTCAAGCTAACCCATAAAAAATATTTTAGCGACGTGGGCTTTGGCAAGCGGCGACTCGCCGATGAGGAACTCCGTAGCCTCAAGCACGTGGAGGTGTTGGAAGACCGATTGCCGCCGCAAGGAACGATTACCACTGCCGCCGGTAAGCCGGCGGCGGAGGTTGCGGTGTATGTTGCCAAGTCGGATGAAAAACTAACGCTCGAAAATGGCAAGATGAACGGCAATTCGCCCGGCGCGTACACCGTGAGTGACGAAAACGGCAAGTATCAGATTGCTCTACAAGAGGGTGAATTTCGGGTTCTGTGCGTGGCGGCAGAAGGTTGGGCGCTTGTGCCCGGCAAGCGCTATGCGAAAAACTTGCCCGTCGATATCAAGCTGACGCCCTGGGCACGGTTGGAGGGCGTACTTACGAAGGATGAAAAGCCCATCCCCGACGAGAAATTGCAGCTTCTGGTGGTCGATCCGAAACCGCCCTCGGGGATCAAGCCAATCACGTGGAACAATACCGCGATAACAAATGAAAAAGGCGAGTTTGCGTTTGAACGACTCCGCAACGGGTATGCGATCTTGGGCGGGAGCGTAACCTACTGCGACGAGTCCGACCATCGTCGTCAAGAGTTCTCGAATGAAGCGCACGTGACTTTGCAGCCCGGCTCAACGGCCAAGCTTGAGTTCAAGCGCGATGGAGTGACCGTCAGCGGTACATTGGTTCCGCTGCGCTATGATGGGAGCGAGGCACTCATGGCTTGCGGCCATGTCGTCCTGGAAAGGGAAGATGAAGCCGGCGATATAGCCCGGAATCTGTTCTTTGAATGGGGCAGAGCAGCGACAGTGGGGATAAATTTCGACCCCGTAGAGAATGCGGCGTCGCTCGCCAGTTTGCCCAAACCCTCTTACCCCGGATTTCCCAGATGACTTCCCGCACAATGGCACGCGATTTGCGCCACACCTTGTAAAAACAGCGGTTTGTACGCTCAACATGCCATCGTGA
>JAWXAV010000010.1:0-9279 GCA_034439695.1 Bythopirellula sp.
CTGGGGAGGGCTAGAGCGCTTCCATGTCGGGTGTAGCGACATTTTGCGGCTAGCAATCGTAAAACTCACTTAAGAACTTGCGATAGCACTGGCTGCTAGCAACGCTACACCAACGTGGAACCGCTCTAGGGGAGGGGTTCTGGGAACACGTATTCAACGAGTCGCACGAAATCCATCGGCAGCCTTAACCGGCTTGCCACGGAATTTCGCGCGATAGTCGACGACAAGCCATCTGTCGCCGCTCTTTTGCCAATCGATCTCAACTTGGTCGAAATAGAAAACCCGCGCGCCGCTGCGAGCATGAGTGCCGTCGATCCGTCCGCGGAAATGGACCGTAGCGCGCAGCGGCTTGGCCGATTCGTCGACTTCCACCCGTACGGCGGTTGAGCCGGTTTCCTTGATCTTGAGTTGCGGCATGAGCGTCTCGGCATCGCTACGAACGTGCAGAGCCGTCGGATCGAGCTCCGCCAGCACGGCCGGCAAGTTGTTCGCTTCGATGGCGGACATGAGCGTGGTGAGCGCCTGCTCCACTTCTTCGCTCGGCGTGATGACAATCCGCTCAACGAACACCAACAGTAGCGTCACGGCGACCACGCCAACCATAGCCAACATCGAGCCAAGCGACCGCTTGGCAAAGAACACAATCACGCTCACCGCAAAGCAAACCGCTCCCAAGGACCAAATCGGCAGCGGATTTTCAAGCAGAAGATTCACAAGTTCGATTTAACCACAAAGGCACGAAGGACACAAAGTATTTGATTGTTAGCCGCTCTTTGTGTCCTTTGTGCCTTCGTGGTTAAACAGTCGTTCCCTCACCAACATCCCCAGCGACACGGCACACAAAACTCCCAGCGTTACGGCGAGCGGCTTAAGCCCAACTTGGGTATCCCCCGGCGTGGAATATTTCGGCGTGCCGGTGGTCGCCTTCTTGCCCGTGCTATCGACGGCCACTTCCAATCCTTCCGCCACAGCGGTGCGCGCCTGCGCTTTGCGTTCGATGTTGGCCTGCCGATCACCGAACTTTCCCCCAGTGGCCAACAGCGCGGCAAGCCCCACCGCCGGGAACAGCGTGAACCACAGCCAAGGGGAATCAGTGATGGGAGGCTTGGGCATGAATAGTTTACCACGGAGACACGGAGATCATGGAGTAAGGGTAGATTATTCTACTCACTCCGCGACCTCCGTGTCTCCGTGGTAAATACTCTATTTCTTCTTAAACAACGGCCCCGCATATTGCGCCGCGTCGCCGAGTTGCTCTTCAATCCGCAAGAGTTGGTTGTACTTCGCCATGCGATCCGACCGCGAAGCCGAACCCGTTTTGATCTGGCCGGTGGACATGGCCACGGCCAAGTCGGCAATCGTTGCGTCCTCGGTTTCGCCGCTGCGGTGGCTCGAGATGCTCGTGTAGCCGTTGCGGTGGGCGAGGTTGATCGCGTCGATGGTTTCGGTGAGCGTACCGATTTGGTTCACCTTGATGAGAATGCTGTTGCCGATACCCTCATCGATGCCGCGTTGCAGGCGCTCGACGTTGGTGACGAACAGATCATCGCCCACCAATTGGCACTTGTTGCCGAGGCGGTCGGTGAGCAGCTTCCAACCTTCCCAGTCGTCTTCGCTGCAGCCGTCTTCGATTGAACAAATGGGGTACTTCTCGACCCAACTCGCCAAAAGATCGACCATCCCCGCGGAATCGATTTCCTTGCCGTCGATCGTGTACACCTTTTTCTTCGAGTCGTAGAACTCGGTCGCGGCACAATCCATGGCGAACCAGACTTGCTCGCCGGGTTTGTAACCGGCCTTTTCAATCGCGGTGAGGATCACGCCGAAGGCATCGGCGTTGGCACCCAGGTCAGGAGCAAAGCCCCCTTCGTCACCCACGGCCGTGTTGAGCTTCTTGTCGTGCAGCACTTTCTTGAGATTGTGGAAAATCTCGCAGCCGCAACGCAAGGCTTCGCTGAACGAATCAAAGCCCAAGGGCATGACCATGAACTCTTGAATGTCGACCGAATTATCGGCATGTTGGCCACCATTGAGAATGTTCATCATCGGCGCTGGCAAGAGCCGGGCGTTCGAGCCGCCCAAGTAGCGGTAGAGCGGCAATTCACAGTAACGGGCCGCCGCGTGGGCCGTGGCGAGCGAGACGCCGAGAATCGCATTCGCGCCAAGATTCTTCTTATTCGGAGTGCCGTCGAGTTCGAGCATCAACCCATCGACCGCCATTTGGTCGAGTGCATCCATACCGATCAACTCGTCGGCGAGCTTGGTGTTGATATTTTCCACCGCCGTCAACACGCCCTTGCCCAGGAAGACCGCTTTATCGCCGTCGCGGAGTTCCCAGGCCTCGTGAGCACCGGTGCTCGCCCCACTGGGGACTGCTGCCGTGCCGACGGTGCCATCGGCCAAAGTGACCTCGACCTCGACGGTGGGATTGCCGCGGCTATCTAAAATCTGCCGGCCATGAATATCGACGATCGTGCTCATTGGAGGGGTTCCTTCACTTTAGCGGATTATAGGTATGCGGTAATTGTGAGTTGGTAAACCTCCCATTTTAGAGCCGCAACTGCCGCTGTCGAGCCGCTCTTAAATTCCCTATTTAGCAGCGGGACTTGTCCCGCTCTTCAATAAATAGAGCGCGGAGCAAGCTCCTTGGCTAAATAGTTAGCTCAATCGTCGCAATTTGGAAACCCGTCCCGTCGCCACCCACTCGGCAACGAAGAGATTCCCCTCGGCATCAAAGCAAGCATCGTGGGGATGCACGAACTTGCCATCTTCCCATTTCGACTCATCCATGCGGATATTGAACCCACCGGTCTCTTTTTGATTTTGCTGAATGCGCGCGGAATCGGTGCCAAGGTGGGCGATCACTTTGTTGTTTTTGTCGAGCAGCGTCATGCGTGCCACCAACTCGGGCACAACCATAACGTCGCCATGAATGTCGACATTCGCCGGCCAGAGAAACCCATCGAGCGTCTGCCGGTGTTCGCCTTCGAGCGTGAACCATTGGAGCCGATCAAACTCGCGATCCGCCACGACAATGAGCGGTTCCGCGCCGCGCGAGTCGATCCAAATCCCGTGCGGCAATTTGAACGTGCCATCAACGCGCTCATCGGCGGTTCCCACTGAGCCAAACGAAGTGATCCATCTCGCATTGGCGTCGTAGCGATGCACTTTGTAGGCACCATAGCCATCAATCACGAAAAACCCGCCATCGTCCAGAAACGCGATATTGGTGGGGATGAATCGGTCGCGGTGCCAGGGATTGTCGTCCTGCGCACGAGGGAACTTGTCCTCGCCCTCGGCATAGATGCCGCTTTCCATCGGCGCGCCATTCCGCCAAATTTGCTCACCCTTGGTGTCGAGCTTGGCGAACGAACGCTGTTGC
Source organism: Bythopirellula sp. (assembly GCA_034439695.1). Classification (GTDB taxonomy): domain Bacteria; phylum Planctomycetota; class Planctomycetia; order Pirellulales; family Lacipirellulaceae; genus Bythopirellula. The sequence goes on from JAWXAV010000010.1 coordinate 3,383, forward strand.
TGGTAAGCGCAAACATACAAAAAGTCTAGGCCGTTTTCATTGCGAATCTCCAGGCCATGCCCCCCGCCGTTGAATTGCTCACCAAATGCGCGCACGAATTTGCCTGTGGCATCAAACACAAAAATCGTCGGGTGATCGGTGATGTCGAATTTGCCTTCATGGATGACGTACAGCAAGCCTTCGCTGTCGACGGCCACATTGTGTGTGGTCATCCAGCGATACTTGTCAGGAAGCTGGGGGAAGTTATGGGTCACCTCGTACTGATAATCTCCTTCACCAACTATCGGCACCGCTTGCGTCTTCGCGGCCGTCACAATTGCCGGCGCCGCCAGCGTAGCGGCGGCACCAGCAAGACTCGATTCCAGAAAACGTCGCCGCGTGAAAGATGATCGATCCATGAGAAACCTCCGCGAGAAGAATATTTACAGAGAAGATTTTACAGGAGAAAGCAGAGTTAGCAGAGAAGGTAATCGCAGTAAATTTAGCAAGATTCTTAGATTTCTCTGCTTCCTCCGCTGCCTCCTGTAGAAAAATCCGCGTTCATCCGTGTTCCCGAATTTTCATTCAGAAATTTCAGCCACTCGGCACTGGGCAAGCCATAAGGTCGAAACTTCGTGTGCAAGCCCGTGTCGTCACGATAGAAAATCGCCCGATGCTCGCCGAGTTTTCCCGCTGCGGGGGAATCGATCAGGCTCGTGGAATCGACGAGGCTCATTTGTAGCACCACGCGATAATCGACTTCTCGCAAGGTCAGGCGGTCGAAGGTGCGCATTAGGCTGTTGTGCGAATCGCACCACATGAGAACATACACGCCAACCGCGGGGCCTTCGCGCAGGATTTCACGGAACCGTTTGTCGACGGAAGGTGCTTTGCCATTGGTGGAACTGGAGAAACTAAATTCCTCTTCCGTGAGCCGCAAATCGCGTAACTGAGCAAGATTGTGAATCACCAAAAATCGCGGCTCGTGTTCTGCTTCCGCTTGTTCACCTCGTCGTGCCACTTCTACGGCAAGTTGCGTAACCACTCTCGTTGTTTCGCGGGCTGAGTGAATGGCCACGTTCACGGGGAGCGTCTGGGCCAGCTTTTGCCACGTTCCATGCTGGGCCGATTCCGCGCGGGTGCCATCGAGGACCGTGATCTGCCCTGCCTCGCCAGCAAGTTGCGCGGCAAGCGCTGCCACGGCCGTTGACAGCACACCCAGCGCGAGTGGCTCGTCCTGTCCGACAATCAAGAGGTTGTTGCCCCCCTGTCGACGGAACGTCATCTGCGTTGCCGGTTCGATTCGCACGGCCGAGCCGAGCCAGACCGTCGGTTCGCTGACAGTTGCGTCCTTCTCTTCCGTAAGGAGCTTGACGAGCACTTCATTCTGCATGGGGTCGGCGGGCACGTTGCCTTCAAACACGATAGCTGGTTCGACCGTCAGCTCCTCTACTTCTTGTCGAGCGCGAATCTCGGCGAGGTATTCTTGTCGCTGATGGTCGGGGAGCCACACCACCTGAAACAGATGGTTGCCTTCGACCATGCCGTTTTGATCGTTGTAAATGGCCTCGCCGGGACGGCTCAACAGCCGCGCCGCGGGATTGTCGTCGCTGAGGATGAGATGGGCATCAGCTTCGCTGCACTCCAGCGCGATCCGCACGGCCATCTGGCCCAATGTGCTGCGTGCCAGCGAATACGCTCCCGCCAAGGTTTGCGAACCCAGCAGCACATGCACGCCGAATGCACGGCCTTGTCGTACCAGGCGGTCGAGCAGCAAGGCGGCGTCTTGGGCTAGCTTGTCGTCGGAGACGAACAGCTCTTGGAATTCATCAATCACGAGCAAAATGCGGGGCAGTGTTTCGCCCGATTCGCGACGGTAGCTCGCCAAATCTTGCACGCCCAAAGCTCGGAATCGCTCGCCCCGTTGCCGCAGCTCGGCGTCGAGTCGCTCCAGCACGCTCACGCCAAACTCGCGTTCACTTTCGATGGCAATCACCCGCGCGTGCGGCAGTTGATGAGTGGCGTAGGTTTTGAATTCCACGCCCTTCTTAAAATCGACCAGATAAAACTCGACTTCCCGAGGACTGTAGCGCAGCGCGAGATTCGTCACCAGCGCGTGCAGCAAGGTGCTTTTGCCTGAACCCGTCTTGCCCGAAATGAGCGCGTGTTGAGCGGTGCCTTTGCCCAAGCGGAGTGATTGCAACTCGTTGGCACCGGCCCGGCCGATGGGTACGACCAATTCCGTCGCGGAATTCTCCGACCACATCTGCTCAACCGACGGAGCCACCACCGCGAATGGCACTTCCACGCGGCTCGCCGTGCGGGACTCCTCGGCAGCATGGCGGAGAACTTCGTTAAGTTTGTCTTTCGGAGGCAGCGTTTCAAGTTGCAAGGCTAGTTTTTCAAAAAGCGGATACTTCCACCGCAAGCGCTCTTCGACCCAATCAAGATGCACCGCGCCGTTCAACAAGTCGGGCAGGCTGAAATCCGTGGGAAGCTTGACGGTCGTGTCGACGTTCATCAACGTGTAGACGCCGCACTTGGGGCCCGTCGTGGCGATCGTTTTCAGCCTGCGAATCGCGCCGTCGCTCAAGCCGGTGGGAAAGTTGGCCACAACCAACACATGATACGGTTCGGAAACTTCACCGGCATGGACATTGTATTCGTGGATCGAGGCGAATTCGTTCCGCAGATATTTTTGCAGCATCCGTTCCATGTGCTCAGCAAGCAGCGCGAGCCGCTCTTCGATTTGGCGAGGATCGGTCCAGATGCGCTTGCCAACGAGTTGTTGGTCGTGATCGGCTAGGTGCATGAACGTGGCGAAGTTTTGACCCAACGCCGAGGGATCAATAATAGTGAACCGCAGCATGCCCGCGGGCACGGCCGTCAGAAAACGGAACATCATCAACTGGAGCAAATCCACGGCAGCGGCGCGGCCAGACCCCTCGGTCGTGATCATCATCCGTGGCTGCTCATCGAGCGACAGCCAAGCGGGCAGTTGCAACTGGGTTTGCTCGGGAACCAGTCGCGGTTCCTGCGAGACGCCGTTCTTAACGGCCTGCAACGGCAACTGGCAGTGGCCAAATTGAATCACTGGCGGGATCGTGGCGGATCGCTGCCAATCTTGCCAAGCGGTCTCGTTCCAATCCGGGAAGAACTCGTCGCAGGCCGCCTGCATCGCGGCGAGCTCCTCGGTGACTTGCTCGAAACCACTCCGCCAAGTGGCTGCCATCGTTTCCCAACCGGCAGTCTGCTCAGAATTCGCCGTGGCTGTCCGCTCCGCGTAACGAGTTTCATTCGCTTGCCAGGCGGCTTGTCGATCAGTAGCCAATTGGTCCAACAGCGGCGGATACTTTTCATCGGCGGCAGCCAACACGCCCTGTTGCCGCGCCTCGGATTCCGCTAGACGTGACTGATACCGTTGTTCAGCCAGCGCGAGCAATTCCTCTTTCTTCACTTCCCCCTCGGCAAAAGCCTTGTCGCGCTGATCTTGGGCGGCGGTCAATTCTTGTTGCTTGCGTTGGTGAATGGCCTCGGCTTCTTGGCGGCTACGCGCTTGCGCTTCTTGCCAGGCTTGCGATTCCCAGTGTCGCGCGTTACCAAGCAACTCTTGGATTCGCGCGAATTGATCGAGCGATTGCTTCACCGCGCGGGGTTTCAGGATCAAATATCCCAGGCCCGTGATGATTGTTCCCGAAACAATCGCACCCAGTGCCGACCCGGGAACGGAATAATTCGTCACCAACATCGCGGGGAGGATCATCGCCACGATGGCCAGCGCCAACCACAGTAAAAAACGGTTGCCTTCCAGCAAGAGCGAGGGCAGCGTTTGGGCTTGCAAGTCGATCACGGCCCGTTGCAATTCGCTCACCGTGGCTTGCTGTTGGTCTTCGGCATTTTTCTCGGTGAGAGGCGGCGCCGCGTCGCCTCTCTTAGCGGGCATATCAGCGTGCTTGGTGAGCTTTCGCATCCCGAGCAACGTGAGCCCGTCGCGTTCCAAACCGTCGGTCTGCAATTTACGAGTCTGGATCCGCTTACCGGCTTGATCCAAAAGTTGCTGCGGGGCGTCTTTCGAAGCGTCGAACACCGCCAGCGATTCCCATTGTTTTTCCTTGTGCTTGCGCTCGTGCAGTAAGGCGTGCTGCTTGTGATCGGCAGCGACGCGGCTTTGCTCATTGTCAAGCTGTTTGGCATGTTCGGTTTTCGCTTCGCGAAATTCTTGCCCCGCCGCGAGCTTGGCATTGGCAAACTCATTTTCCAGGCTCCGTCGCTTTTCGGTAAAGTCCCTGGTGAGTTTGTTGAGCGTGGTCTGGTATTCTTTCTCCGCGGCCATCAGTTCGTTGGTGAGGGTCGTCGCCAGGCGTGCTTCGTCCGCCGCGCGCGCATCGGCCAACTGCTGCAAGTGCTGCATCAGCTCCAACACACGCCGGGTGGAAAGTTGCACGTCTGTCACTCGAATCCTTTGTCGAAGTTGGCTGATCTATTCTTCACATTCTCTTTGAATCCGACTCACCAATTCTCTCATGCGACCCACCGCATCAATCGCCGTTTGGCTGACCGGTGCCAGGGGATCAAGATGTTGCTCGGCAAATTGCCTGCTAACGCCATCATCCCACGATTCGTTCGTTACTTGCCAGGCCCGTTGCAAATCTTGTAGCGCGCATCGCAATTGGGCGGCGCTGGTGTCGAGGTCACAATGTCGCATATTTTCTTTTTCTATTGTTTCGGAACAGAGGACGACCCGGCTTGCTCGTTACTTACCGCTTGCGGTTTCGCCAACACTGATTCCGGAGGACGTTCAATCGTATAGCCTTCAACACGACGAATAATCAGTTGCAACTTAGCCCGCGCGGCGGGCAACTCCGTTTCCAAAATCCTGCGGAGATGGCCCAGCCGGCCCCGGTACTCATACAGTTCATGCTGCAACACCCCGCGCCAATGGCGGACGAGTTGTCGCTTCTCTCGGCAGTATTCCAACCGATCCTGGGCCGCTTTGAGCACGGCGCGCTCTTCTCGGCATGTTGGCCTCTCCCCCGCGACGGGAAAAATCAAGCACCGTTCCAAATCAAGCTTCGCTTGATGGACGGCATCCCCGGCATTTTTCTCTTGCTGCAGCCAGTAAGCGGGGCAGGTGTGGGAAAGCCAGTCGCTCTCATGCTGCATTTCGGAGGCAAGTGTGTCCAAAGCTCCCTGCGCCCGCTTTTCAAATTCAACGAGCGACAAGCGAAATCTTTCGATCGCCGCGACGGAGCGAACTTGAGCGGGGCCAGACATACGACAGTTTTACAGAAAAGGTTTTCAAAAGCTTGATAACGACACACACCTACTCACTTCTGCTGCAAATATTCTTCGATCCGTTCCGCTTTGCGTAAGAGAAACGGAGCATAATCGCGCGACGCTTCGATGGAGCGCGCGCTCAGCTTCAGATGATGCTCAAACTCTTCGGCGAACTTCTGGTGCTCTTGATCGCGCCAACTGCTGTTGAGGCCGTGCAGTTGGCTGGCCAAAGTGGTCAGTCGCTCTTCCAGTTCATTGCTGAATTGGGAGAGCTGATGGGCAAACCGCCGCAACTCGGCGGGGTCGACGATGGCTTGAGACATAGGGAGCCTTTCCCACGGTTAAGGCACGTGTTTTGAAATTGCCTGAGCCGCAACGCGCTAGCGTCGGGTAACTCTACGCACGGCGACGATTTCTCCCCATCTTCAGTTTAGTTGGCGCGCGACGGCCCGTAAAGCAAGCCCTATTTAGCCCCGCCACTTGCGGCGGGTCCCAATCTTTTTTGAAAGACGGGCGGGACAAGTCCCGCTGCTAAATATTGCATTAGCCCGGATTTCCCAGATGACTTCCCGCACAATGGCACGCGATTTGCGCCACACCTTGTAAAAACAGCGGTTTGTACGCTCAACATGCCATCGTGA
>JAWXAV010000011.1:0-5688 GCA_034439695.1 Bythopirellula sp.
CACGATGGCATGTTGAGCGTACAAACCGCTGTTTTTACAAGGTGTGGCGCAAATCGCGTGCCATTGTGCGGGAAGTCATCTGGGAAATCCGGGTTAAGAAAAGGACCGTACAGAATGCCGCACGTTAACAACTCGACACCGCGCTGGATGAAAGTCACCCTGATTCTGGCGGCAGTCTACAATTTGGCCTGGGGCAGTTTCGTCGTATTTCAGCCAGTTACGCCATTCTTGTGGGCTGGGATGACACCGCCCAACTACCCGTCGCTTGTGCAATGCATTGGCATGATTGTAGGCGTTTACGGCATCGGGTACGTGATCGCCGCAACCGACCCACTGCGACATTGGCCGATTGTCCTGGTCGGGCTCTTGGGAAAAATCTTCGGACCCATCGGCTTTGTCTGGGCTGCCACGCGCGGCGAACTTCCGTGGATTGTTGGCTTCACCATTCTCACTAACGATCTCGTTTGGTGGATTCCTTTCGGCTTCCTTCTTTGGCGGGCATGGAACTCGACTGCTTCATTTCCGGACTGATTCCGTGTCGGCTTGTGAATCACACCGTACAAATACTTCGCCGCGCGAAAACCTCAAGAGCTGCCACCCATGCTACCGCCCCCACACTTGCCAAGATGACCATATCGGCAACAGGCACTGCGCCGGTCGCCAAGATTGCGGCGGGGCGATAGTAGTGCAGCACGCCGAGCGGTGCCAAGCCGGCGATGGCTTGCCAGAATTGCACCAAGAAGTTCAACAAGAACGACGCCAACACGAGACCAAAGACCGTGGCCATCGCGCGGCCACGCTGATTGCTAGCCGCTGAAATAGCAAGTGCGATGCCCCCGACGGCCACATACAAGCAGTAAAGATTGGCCAACACAATCAACACACGCCACGGCGATGTCGGTGCGCTCGAGCTGACAAACTGTCGCGCCGTGAGATGGCCCGCCCACATCAACAAACAAAGCCCCACGCCTGTCGTGAGCCAAATGATCGTTTCGGCACAGAAAATCTTTCGCCGCGAAACGGGCCAACTTAAGAGAATGTCGATGGTGCCGCGATCAATCTCGCCCGGGGGTACACGCGTGCAGAACACAATTTCTTGTGCCCATAACAAAGCCAGCACCGAGGGATGGACCCAGATAATCGCTTGCAAGTTTTGCGCATTGATCGTCGCGCCCAAATCCTCGCCCAGGAGGGCTTGAATCAAATCTCGCATGAACGGAAATGCGCCCAGCACCTGGCCAAGTCCCTTTTCCAATTGCGGCAGCAACATCGTCAATAGCGCTGGTACCAAGAATAGCGCCAACCCAAAGAGCAATAATTGCACCCACGTTTCCAAGAGCGTCTTCCGCCACAAACCACGCATCATGCCGACTCCTCGCATGATTGGTAGTAGCGCCGGAAAAGGCTTTCCAAGCTCGGTGGGCTGATCTCAATGTCTTCGAGCGGCTGCCGAGCGGCCCAGGCCACCAACTTGGAAGTCGGGCCAATCATCTCACCTCGCCAGATGAGGTCGGTGCGATCCGCGACTTCCAGAAAATCCGGCGGCTCAAGCGTTTCGGTACCTGAGTTTGGCAGAAAACGGAGCGTCACCGCCCGCTGCGCCCGGCGGCGGAGTGCGTCCATCGTCTCATCAGCCACAATCTTGCCATCGCGCACGATGGCTACCCGTTCGCATAGCAACTCCACTTCACTCAGCGTATGGCTGGAAAAGAAAACGGTGGTTCCCGCAGCGGCAGCCTCGCGTAGGCAACGGTAAAGCTCGTCGCACATCAGCGGGTCGAGTCCCGAAGTGGGCTCATCGAGTATTAAGAGTCGCGGGTTGTGAGCGAGGGCCAACACGATTCCCAACTTCTGCCGCATGCCGCGCGACATCTTCCGCACCTGTAAATTCTCGTCCAGTTGAAATCGCTCCAAGAGTGCGTGGCCGCGCTGCCGCACTTCGTCTTGCCCGCGAATTTCGCTGACAATTTTCAGTGCGTTTTTGCCAGTGAACCAGGAATAAAGCCGCACGTCGCCGGGAAGATAGCCGATTTGCCGTTTGATCACGGCACTCTGCGACCAGCAATCGAGTTCAAGAATCTTCGCCGTACCGTGACTCGGTTGCATTAGCCCCAGCAAAATGCGAATAGTGGTTGTCTTGCCCGCGCCGTTGGGTCCGAGAAAACCAAAGATTTCTCCAACATTCACGCGGAGGTTAACCGCTTCAATACCTCGGCGGTCCCCGTAATTGCGAGTGAGCTGTTGTGCTGAAAGAACCTCCACATCAAGCCTCAAAAAAGTTTTTGGTGAGATTTGTGGCTTGAAATAACGCTAAACGCCAATCTAAAATTATTAGCCACGGATGAAACACAGATTGAACACGGATTTTCCAAAATGGCAAATGGTTTCGCATCTCCCCACGGAAACGATGCCTAGCCGCAGAGCATCATTCCTTTTAATCCGTGTTTCATCCGTGAAATTCCGTGGCTAGTTATCTTCTCCTAAAGCAATATATCGCGAATCACCGCTTTGAGCACCGGCTCGATCAGGCTTCGTAGCTTGGTATTCGCATAACCCACCCAAGTAACATCGGCCTGAGTGTCGAGTGGCACATTGACCGGCTCGCCGTTTGGCAGGCAAATTGTCACGCCCGCTTCTTTCGCGATCAGCTTGGTGCAGAGATCATAGGGGTGGCAACAATGCCCGAGCGTGCCGCCGCGTTTGCGGACAGTTTCCGCCAGCAACGGCCGCAGGTCGGCGACGAACCGATCTTGGCCAAGCATCAGCCCCGCGATCTGCCCGGCGGTCGAAGCGTATTGATCTTCAAAAATGCGCGCTTCCCCTCGCTGATTACCCGCAAGCAAACGATGGGACAATTCATCCGCTATTTTACCAAGCAAGTCGCGGCCCCCGGCAAAGAAGCTGCAGACCGTACCATAGCCGTGCGTAAGGGTCTCCGCCGGGGAAGGTTGAAGCTCCACCTGTTCGCTCGCACCTGTCAATCGATTGGTCCGTTCCGCGTGGGCACCCTCCCCTTGGATCGCCCAGAACGAATCGCACAAATGCTGCTTTACAAGGGGCAACTCGGTTTGCACGGCGACTGTGATGTCGGTCAAGCTGGTCGCCGCACCACGGTTCGGTGCCGCGGCGGTGAGAATCCATGCCGAGCGCTTTTGAAACATCAGCCCCCGCGTGCCGTCGATAGGATCAACAATCAACCGCCACGCGGCCTCTGTAGTCTTCGCGCCAGCCGGTAAAACGATTTCACCCTCGGGCAACCCTTCGCCAATCAAGACGACGGGGCCATGCACGGCAATTTCCGCACTGATCCCAGCGAGCAATGCTTCCTCGGCAATGCGGTCAATGGCATAAACGGTATCCCCCGCCGCTGCGGTCGCTTCCCCGCACAACGCCTCGAATGTTTGTGATTCGCACGCCGCGACAACCACAGCGCGAACACGTTGATGGATACGCCGAATGGCGGCCAGCAGTTGTTCATTGGTAAGTGGCAAAGTAATTCTCGTTGCTGGGACTGACTCCCCAACGGGGCTGCGATTTCATAAACTAGCCCCAGGGGTTCCCCCACTTTACCGCGATGACGTGACAGTCTGCCAGCCGACTTTTCCGATTACTACTTTTTGCAGTCACAGAAAGATCATTCATGGTCTGTAATTCTCTAGGTTGTGTTAGCCCACCACGGTCCAACAGCGGCGGAATCTGCACGGCCCGCAAGTTGGAAATTCCGCTTGGTTTATTGGGTGATGGCAAATTGCTTCAGAGAAGTCTGGGCCGACGCCTACGGTAACGAAGAATAATCCCTCAGCACCGTATTACTCACGAACGCAATTTGCTTGCCATCCGGCGACCACGACGGCACATTGATCGTCCCCTGCCCGCCATAGAGGTAAGCAATCACTTTTGCCGGGCCACCTTCAGAGGGCATTAACCGCAGCGTGACATGCTTGTAAAACGGATGATCCGCGGGAGGAGTGTCCGGGGGAAATGCGATAGACACAATCCATTTCCCATCAGGTGAAACATGGGGGAACCAATTGTTATTCTCATCGTTCGCGACCTGCACTTGGTCGCTACCATCGGCATCCATTCGCCAAATTTGCATTTTTCCGCTGCGATCCGAATTGAAGTAGATTTTCTTGCCGTCGGGCGAGAATTCGGACCCATCGTCGAGACCTGGATCATTGGTGAGCCGCACCTCCTCGCCTCCCGCCGAGGGAATTTTGTAAATGTCGAAATTCCCGTTACGCTCTCCGGTGTACACCAGCCATTCGCCATCGGGCGACCAACCGTGCAAATAAGAAGGATGTTCGCCTGCCGTAACCTGTCGGGGTGTGCCACCGGTCGTCGGCATGGTGTAAATCACCGAGTGGCGGTCATGCTCTTCGGCATGATGGCTGATCGCCAACATCTCGCCGTCGAAGGACAGCCCGTGGTCGTTGTTATTATTGGTGGCGAAGTCGGAATTGATCTCCGCGATCTCACGGCTGGCTAAGTCGAAGCGATACAGCCGCCCATTGTGGTTGTAGATCAGCGCCTTGCCGTCGCGTGTCCAGTTAGGGGCCTGCAAGGAGTCGGCTACTTGATGCACAACGCTCCGCTCTCCTGTCTCCACATCCAGCACCTCAAGATTGCTGCCAATGTAATTCTGGTAAGGAACGAAATCCGATGGCGCGGGTACCACGATTCGCACGTTGCTGAACGCCGCTTCCTCGACAACGTCGGCATTATGCGAGCAAACAAAAAGTCCAGTGTAAACTACTTCACCTAAGTCGAGACCCTCGACTTGCGCAGTCACAAATTCCTCACCAAAACGCGCAACCGACATGGTATAAGTGTTTCCCTTTTTTTCCAATTGTACGACGTTGCCATAGGTGATTGAGGCTTCGACCTGTTCGGTGATTGCACCTTGAGTTCTGCGGAACTGCATCGAGACTAGACCGTCACCATGAATCGCCACATCGACATAGGGGGCATCTTCATCCCTACTCGACCGCATGATCACACCGATCTTGCGGTGGTCGGTAACTCCTGGGCCGAGGAACTTCACCTGGGCTTGAATCAGAAAGTCGCCATTCATTTTCTTCCAAGCGAAATGGAACTCATCGCGGTTGTCCCACATGTTGAAGCCAGCGCCGGTCATACTGTAACGCTGCGTCGCGGAATCATACTTCGTTGAGCCAGCCAATTTCGGTTGGCCAACGTCGCTGTTGCCCTCAAAGATTCCCAACTCCGTCTGTGAATACGCCGCGGTACCCATATAATCACTCATCGCAACGATGCTCCCCAACACAACTGCCAATGTTTGGCATACATGGAAATTGACCTTCATGGCCACGCCGCCCCTTCAATGCAAAAAAACGTCACTATAAAACGCTTCACCTGGAAAGATGGGAAAGAAAAGAAAACGATTCCGAACTATATCCGGTCCTTACGACAACTTGAATAGTCGATTTGTGATATTTTTTCCCCACTTTTCCGCGCACCCTGTTGGAGCTTCATCATCAATATGCGATGATGCCTGCGTTAGCCCACCTTGTTATGCCCTGGCTCGATCCCACCTGCCGGCGGCGTTCCCTCTTGTCAATTCTTTAGATTAGCCCGGATTTCCCAGATGACTTCCCGCACAATGGCACGCGATTTGCGCCACACCTTGTAAAAACAGCGGTTTGTACGCTCAACATGCCATCGTGA